>CAMPJM010000114.1 GCA_946886805.1 uncultured Flammeovirgaceae bacterium
AAATATGTATTTGATGGAGTTATAAATGTAGGAACCGAAGAAAATCCTGTTTGGGAAGAAAACTCTCAAGAGGTTGTGCTTAATCAAACCTATTTTATAAATGAATATGCAGGTGTTGATGCTAATTTTCTTGAAGATGCAGACTGGGCGCGTCTCAGATATTTGAGCCTAAGTTATAATCTTCCTAAAAACTTAGCCACACGCTTGGGGATGAAGAATTTGCAGATCACCGCAACAGGGCGTAACCTATTATTATTCACGCCATACAGTGGTATAGATCCGGAGGTAAGTATGGCAGGCAACCGCGGAGGTTCGGGAACTATAGGAATCGATTATGGAGGTATCCCTCAAACCAAAGGACTAACGGTAGGAATAAAAGCTTCATTTTAGCCATGAGTTGGATGTATTCTGAAGTAAAAAGAACTAATAAAATTTACAAACATGAACATAGTAATTAAAAGAATTCTATTTTTTGGCGCTTTAATGGTGGGGTTTACGGCATGTTCAGAATTTCTGGATGTGAACGAGGATCTGAACAACCCTTCATCTTCAGCACCCGGAAATTTATTGCCTGCTGTTTTGGGAAATTCAGCAACCCTTACCTACAACGCCGGGGAGATGAGTGCCTATTATACACAACAGCTGGCTACGCAATCAGGTGTAGACCGTACCAGAGACAGATGGGATTATAGCCAGGAAACCAGGGTAGGAATTTTCCGGCACCATTATTTTGATGTTGCTGGAAATGCAAACAATTTGATACTTGAGGCAGCAGAAGATGAATTGGCTGTAAATTATCTCGGAGTAGGGAAAGTGATGATGGCCTATGCCTTTTTAACCACTACGGATGTGTTAGGTGATATGCCCTATACGGAAGCATTTACAGGAAAAGACAGCCCAAAATATGATACGCAGGATGTGGTTTATGCTGGTATTGGAACATTGCTTGACGAAGGAATCCAGCATTTACAGGCTGCTATAGATCTCGGAAACGCAGTCAGGCCCATGACTTTCACAAATGATCCTGTTTATGGAGGTGATTTATCATCCTGGAAATCTTTTGCGCATGGTTTGAAAGCACGTTTTCTTATCCATCAGACCAACGAAGGAGTTGACTTAAATGCTGTAATTGAACAGGTAGACCTGGCACTGCAAAATTGGGAGACACCTGTTTTTAATTTTACCGGCGAAGATGATTGGACAAGAAACCCATGGGGTCCCCAACAGGGGCGTCCTTTGTTGTACTCAATGCGGGCCAATGCATTAAGCAGTTCGGCTCCGGCAACATTTTTCATGAGCTACTTAAGAGATGAGGCGGATAGTTTGGACCCCAGGGTCAGCAAACATTTTTCACCCAATGAAAGTGGAGAATTTATAGCCGTAGAATCAGGTATAGGGCGTGGCGCCACTCCCGCTGACGAGGTTGCTGGTCTTTTAGACATGGCGATCACCAAAGATGATTCCCCCATTGAGTATATGACAGAAGCGGAACTGCATTTTATAAAAGCAGAAGCCTCTTTTCCAGCAAGTAAGGAGAGTGCCTACAATAGTTATATAGATGGTATTATTAGCGATATGGAGCGACTTGAGGTGAGTAGTAGTGAAATCAATGAATATTTGGATAACCCCGAGTTTGTGGTTCAAAGTGCCGACAAAATCACGCTCTCTGATATCATCATTCAAAAATTAATTGCCATGTATTTACAGCCCGAAGCATGGGTGGATATGAGAAGGCATAACTGGAGTACTGAAATATATCCCGGTTTGACACGTCCTTCCAACGTTATTGACGCCTTTGGTGAGGATCAGTGGATTGCCAGGATCCCTTACAATATGGAGACAGAATATATCTACAACCTGCCGGAAATTGAGCGTTTAGGTGCTAAAGACCCGGCTTTTCTTGCCAAAAAGCTTTGGTGGATGAAAAACTAATAAAATTGAGAAACATGAAAAAAATATATTTATATACCTGTTTTATATTTATAGGATTGGTTGCTTCACTGACCTCATGTGAAGAGAATGATCCTTTCAAAGATCTGGGAGAAGTAGTGAGTGATAAGGTGCCGTTTGTGACTACCTCGGGAATATTAAATCTTTATGCCGCTGATGATTCGGTCCTATTTAACGTGTTTTACTGGGCAGCTAAAGATAATATTGAAAAATTATCTTTAGGGAAAGGGGAGCAGGTCAGTGTTGCAGGTAATATTTTAGTAGATGATGGGGGCGGACCAGTGACCGTTGATATTGCTTTTATGATTGAGAAAGAAATAGAACAGGAAGGCGCAGATATTCCACACGACCCACTGGATTACGAAACAGCCCGGAATGCTTACAACAAGGCAATGATTTATCATATAGGACCGGAATACCAACTCCTGGAACTGGAAGATCCTGCTAACCTGGGAAGTATAGATGATTTGGCTTATGCGGAGGAAATAAAACAGAACATCCTGGACACGCTTGGTCTAAGCGGAGTACAGGTTGCGTCATGGGAAGAGTTAGGAAATATCACTACTGGTATTGCGCTAAAAATCGAAAGTACCTTAAGTTTTCAGATGTTGGTAATTGATGCTGAAGGGCAATACAATCAATCTGCGATAACAGCTGTAAAAGTAGGTGCAATTGAATAATGAAATTAATATCAAAAACAGAAATCATGAACTTACTAAAAATAAATTTATCCAGAACGCTATTTGTATTGATTTTTGGGTGCCTTTCTTTGTTGGTAGCCTGTAGTGAAGACGAGGAGGTAATCCCTGAAGTAACTGCATTCTTTCAAACAAGAACAGAAATTGACGCACAAAATCCCTTAGAAGCCCCGGCTGATGTGGTATTCGTAAATGGATCGAAAAATGGTACCGCATACTTTTGGGATTTTGGGGAGGCTTATCTAAAAAATAGTCCGGGTAAAAATACTTATGAAGGCGTATCACCGGATACCGTTCATTTTCCTATGCCTGGCACCTACGATATAAAAGTTACTGTAAAAGGTGGAAAGGACGGGGACATTACTTACAATCAAACCTATGTGGTTGAAAAATTAACGCCTGTGATAACCTATTCTCCAATGGACATCCTTTCGTTTACCGATGTTCAATTTGATGTAAACTATTTTGAAATAGAAGGTAAAACGGCAACTTTTAATTGGACATTTGAAGACGGAGAGCCTGCAACTTCTACCGCGGAAAGACCCGTGGTGCAATTTACTTCAGGGGGTATTAAAAAAGCCACCCTTAATTTAAATGATGGTGAAGAAGTATTGACAGTTAGTATGGATATTCTCGTCAAAGAAGAATTGGCACCTACCCTTTATTTCACTGACCTCGCAACCAATACCATCTATAAAAAACGAATATTTGATGATAAAGATGAGGACGTGGAATCTACTGGCATTATTCTTCAGGGAGGAAGCCTACCGATGACGCTTTTTGTAGATAATACCAGAATTTATGCCACCAATACCAATAGCAATGCCGGGACGGCAACCTTTGGGGAAATTATAGCTTTTCATCTGGATGGCTCAGATCGTACTACTGTAGCTACAGGAGGTTCAGGCCATTATGTTCCTTTCTCTTTAACTATAGCAGGAAATGACCTTTATTTTACAGATCGTTTCAATGGTATACATAAAATAAACAAAACAGGAGTAGACCTTCCAATAGGAGCAGGGTCCTTGTTTTTGCATCACAACCAGACAGAGTTCTATGGCAATGGTATTGGCTGGGGGCATCAGAACGGAACCGTGGCCTATTACGATGGCAAACTGTGGTTGGCGAAAAATAGTAATGGCAGAGGCGTTTATCTTTTTGATCCTGGACTGCCAAAAAATGACGGCGGATTTGTAACAGGTGAAAAACTGATGGAAACTTTTGCAGTCAGATCATTTATCCTTGATGAAAATTCCGGTAAAATGTATTTCTTTATCAATCAAGCGGCAGGCGCCAATCCTATCGGCATGTATGTATCCAATACAGATGGAACTGAATTGCAATTGATAGAAGCCTACGCCCCGGGAACAGATTTTGACGGTACTGGTGGTTCTGCCCAATATTTGGGTGTAACAGGTATAGCCGTACTGGGAGATTATGTTTACTGGGGTTACAGAAGCGCAGACAATGCCGCTGCAACCTCAGGGGTAAAACGTGCGAAGCTCGATGGTTCAGAGGTTGAAATGTTTGTTCCGGGCTATGTTCCTTTAGGAATTGCAATAGATCCGGTACCAAGATAATCAGCAACATTTAAGCCTGGTTAACGTCAGGCTTATAATTTTTTTGAATTAAAATTGTACAGTATGAAATATAAATTTTTACTCCTTTTAATTTTTTTAGCTTTTTCAAAGGTATATTCTCAAGAGCAGATTTTGCCGCCAAACAGGGAATTCAGAGGTGTATGGGTTTCTACGGTTTTCAGTCTGGATTGGCCCAAAGCAAATGACGAACAGACTCAGAAGGAAGAACTAATTACTCTTTTTGATGCGGTTAAAGATGCCAACATGAATGCAATACTCCTTCAGGTGAGAGCAGAAAGCGATGCATTTTACAATTCTTCAAAAGAACCATGGTCAAGATGGCTGACTGGCGTGCAGGGGCAGGATCCCGGCTATGATCCCTTGGCTTTCGCTATTGAAGAAGCTCATAAAAGAGGGCTTGAATTACATGCCTGGATCAATCCCTTTCGAGTGAATGCCTCGACATCAAGCACAACAGTCTATAGTGATGATCATATTTCTAATACCAATCCGGAATTATTGCTTGAATATGCATCCGGACAAAAAATCATAAATCCGGGACTGCCGGAGGCACGGGAATATGTTGTTTCAATTGTTGAAGAAATTACCCAAAACTATGATATAGATGGTGTCCATTTTGACGATTACTTTTATCCATATTCTGGAACAACAGAAGAGGATTTGATTACTTATGAAGCCCACGGCACTGGTTTTGACAATATCGGCGACTGGAGAAGACATAACGTTAACGAAACAGTCAGGCAGGTGTATGAGGCCATAAAAGCTATTAAGCCAGGAGTTCGTTTTGGCGTCAGCCCGTTTGGGATCTGGAAAAATGACGTTCCGGCCGGAATAGTTGGCATGGATGCCTACAATCAGATTTACGCAGATGCAGTCCATTGGATAGAAAACCAGACAATAGATTATATCACGCCCCAGCTTTATTGGCCCATAGGCGGGGGACAGGATTTTAGAAAGCTGCTGGAATGGTGGGGGGGAAATGCAGGAAATGCTTCTAGGCACTTGTATGCGGGTCATACGCTCAATGAAATTACGAGTTCCGGGGCTCGAACAACTGGAAACGGGATGCGATCCATTGCCATGATGGAAAGTCAATATTCGTTTTCCAATTCTATGAGAATATTAGAAACTCAAAAAATATTAGCGCAATCTGTGGATGAGGTTCCCAACCAAATAGCAATTGTAAGGGAAAACAGGCATAACAACGCCCTCGGAAGTGTATTTTTCCGAGCTTCCTTTCTCACCGCCAATCCTCTGGGATTTACTGATTATCTGAAGGACAATACCTATCAATATCCTGCCGCTCCACCCGAAATGGAATGGATAGAAGGAGAAATCCCGGCAGCACCTGAAAACTTGACTGCAGCTGTCAGCGAGGCTACAGGTGATTACACTGTAAGTTGGAACCGAAACGCTGCGAACAGCCATGATTTTAAAAGATATTTACTCTATCAACTACCTTCTGAAGATGGCGATATTGCTGAATTTGGAGCGGTAAGGGCGCTTATAGGCTCTGAAGAATTCTCATTGCCTTATGAGGCTATACCCTATGGCACATCTTATTGGGCAGTGACGGAACTTGGTGAATTGAACCACGAAAGTGACATCAGCAATGTGATCGTTATAGAAAACAATGTGGTTCCCCAGATTCAAGCGCCCCAAACACAGGATATGCTCACAGAGAGCAACTATGTCCGCTTTGAGTGGGAGGTCCTTGAGGGATTTACAGGATTTCATTATCAATGGGCCGCCGATGCAGATTTTATTGATATTATTGAAGAAAACGATACCCTTGCCACGTCTTATTCAGCCCGGTTGTTTAATAACCTGGAGTTTGGTCAGACCTATTTTTTCCGGATGAGAGCCAGTAATAGCACCAGCTGGAGCAGTTGGACTCCCACCTATAAAATTACCATAGGCCAGGGCATCACCGGATTAGGAAATTCGGCTGTTATCGATAACCTGAAAATATATCCCAACCCGTCCAGCGACCAACTTTTTGTTGATCTGAAGTTAATAAAGGCGACGGAAGTCATAATAGATCTGGTATCGATGGGCGGGAACACCCGGATAAGGCTTTCTGAAAGTAGGCTTGGCGCAGGCCACCATAAAATCAGCTTGGGTAAAACAGTATCAAAGCCGGGCATATATGTATTGGTCGTGCAGGTAGATGATCATAAAGAAGTGCAAAAAATCATATTTGACTAGTGGTTCACATAGTTTATTTGATGGGTACGTCATTGCCTTGGAAATGACAGCCGAATCTAAAAATAAGCTAAATCTGCGAGTAAGCCATTCAACCCGCCGAAAACGGCAGGAAATCGCTTTTAAAAGTGAAAGAAGCTTCAATGAACTACTCATCCGTCCGACCGCTCATTTCCGAAATTGCCGGAATAATTAAAATATACTTCTTCTTTAATAATACAGCGGTCGGACGGGTACTAATGATCGGGAGCCGTGTTCCGTTTAATTCGGAGTATCTTAAAGGCGATTTCCCTACCGAAAAGGGCGGGATCGCAATGACGTGATGAATTTAGTTCGGTTCTCAATTCTAATGATATAATGGCCCTTTGTGTATAAGCGAGGCTACCCTACCATTTATTTGCTTTATGGTGGTGTGAAGAAAATTTATTTTTGATTTCTATTATTTAGTTGCTATGAACCCTTTGCTCGTACTCAGTGTAATTTCAGGATATTTTATTTTGTTGATGTTTGTAAGCTTTTTTACCTCTAAAGGAGCGGATAACACTACCTTTTTTATTGCGAATAGAAAATCTCCTTGGTTTTTAGTGGCTTTCGGAATGGTAGGTGCTTCTTTGTCAGGCGTCACTTTTATTTCCGTACCGGGTGAGGTGGGCAACACCCAATGGACTTATCTGCAATTTGTAATGGGCAACATGGTTGGGTATGGAATAATCGCGGTTGTTTTAATACCATTATTTTATAAACTTAAAGTAATATCCATTTATGAGTATCTACGCGCCAGGCTTGGGAAAAATGCCTACATCACTGGGGCATCCTTTTTTTTGGTTTCTCAAACTATTGGTGCTTCATTCAGGCTATTTTTGGCTGCTGTGGTTTTGCAGATTGCCTTTTTTGACGCTTTCGGCATTCCGTTTTTTATAACCGTTCTTATCACTATTTTATTGATATGGCTTTATACCTTTAAGGGGGGTATTAAAACTATTGTGTGGACAGATACCCTGCAAACATTTTTTCTGCTTTTAGCAGTCGTTATTAGCATCGTCATTATTGCAAACCATTTGGATCTGGGAGCCTATGAGATGGTAAATCTCGTTTCCACAAGTGATTTCTCTAATATTTTTGACTGGAACTGGCGCTCAGATCGCAATTTCTTTAAAACTTTCGTGGCTGGTATTTTTATTACGATAGCGATGAATGGATTGGATCAAAATGTAATGCAAAAAAACCTTACCTGCAAAAATGAGAAAGAGGCAAAGAAAAATATCTTCTGGTTTTCTATTACATTTTTTATATCAACTATTTTCTTTCTTGCATTAGGAGTGCTATTGTATCAATATACAATCGCCAATAATATAAATATACCTGAGCAAAGTGATGAACTTTTTCCGATGCTCGCTCTAAATTATTTTGGAACGCTGGCCGGAATTGTTTTTTTATTGGGCATTATTGCATCCGCATTTTCAAGTGCAGATTCGGCTCTTACAGCGCTCACCACATCTTTTTGTGTGGATATCTTAAATCTGTCGTCAAAAAAGGAAAAAAATCAGCAGTTTATTAGACGAATGACACACATCGGTTTTTCGTTTGTTATGTTTTTGGTGATTGTTGCTTTCAACCAGATCAATGATAGCAGTGTAGTTAGTGCGGTTTTCAAAGTTGCAGGATTCACCTATGGGCCCTTGTTGGGTTTGTTTGCTTTTGGGCTTACCAACAAGCTTCAGATAAAAGACAGATGGGTTCCGCTGGTCTGCCTCTTCAGTCCGGTACTTTCCTATATTATAGATATAAATTCATCAGCTTGGTTTTATGGATATAAATTCGGCTTCGAAATTCTACTTGTCAATGCAGCTTTTACCTACATAGGGTTGTTATTGTTAAAAAGAGGGCGGGAACAGTAGAGGTTGATGAGTATCCCTCGTCACTGCGTATCCGTCGCTGTCGTGGTCTTTCATCCCTCTCTGGCGCGAGCATCCGCTCGTGTCCAGTCATTATTAAAAAATTTTTCAATCCTGTTAATCCGATAATTCTGTAAATCCTGATTCAGACAAATGAGCCGCAATCACAAATAAAGTACTCAGATCAATTCAGCCTCAGAACCCTCGAAAAAAGCACTTTAAGTCTACTTGTATTAAATAGAAAGGAATAATATCTTTAGGAGACTTAAGTTTAAAAAATGGAGGAAGCATATCACAAGCTTTTAAGGGATTTGCCTTATGAGGAACGTTCATTGGAGAAATTGGATAATTTTTTTAACACCTATGCAAATGAGGAAAATAAGAAGGAACTTCAATTCAGAAGGGATTCTTGGAAAGCTTTAATTCTCTCTAAAATGGAAAGATATGAAGAATCCCTTCGGTATTATATTTCCATTTATGATTTAAAAGATAAATCTGATGTCTCTTTTTTTAATACGGTCTATGGGTTGACCTTTGCATACCATAAACTTGGTCGAAAAAATGAAGCTATACAAACAGCAATTAGTTTCTTAGATAGTGATTACTCAACGTGGCAGTTTTTTAAATTGATCATGTTGGATTTGTATGTGGATATTTTAGATGGTGAAGAAGTACCTGAGAAATATGCACAAATGGTAGAAGTAATAAAAGGGTTTATTGGCGTGAAGACGGATGGGTACGATACTCTAAATTCTCAGATTAGGGACGTTTGTCAAAAAAACAAAACCGCAAATATCAGATACAGCAAATTGCTCATAGAGCTTGACGATTCAAATTTAAGAAAGGAAGCAAAAATTGAGAAACTAAAAACATATATAGCGCAGGAAGAGGTTTTGTTTTATAAAGAAATGGCAGAAGCTTCCCTTAACAATATTGATTAAGTTACCAATACCATATTGTCGCTCGTTGTTCTTATGTCCTCACAAACCACTATTTTTGAGGGTGAGCCGCCGTCACAAATAAAGTACTCAGATCAATTCAGCCTCAAAGTCCTTGAAAAGCAACTCTGACGAACAGTGATTTTCAGCTTTAAAAACAAAAAGTTCCAAGCGGATGCTTGAAACAGTTTTTGTTTTTTATCGATATTCCTACAAGCTTTTGATTAGAAGACGAGGTTCAGATAGGTAAATCAGCTGAGACCAACTGTTAAGTCCCTATACCCTCTGCCGTAACGTCCTTCTTCCTTTAGGAGAAGGATAAGAGGATGAGGTCTTTCGAAATCTCTTGGAATTTGTAAATCTACATTAGGATCTTATCTCAAATCTGTAAACCTATTTCAGGACGACACATTTTTAGAAATCATACTAATCCCATAATCACAAAAATCATAGTTCAGACAAGATACCCACCGTCAGAAGATGTTGAGGAAAATTGAAAAACTAAAGGTATATTAGGGAAACGAGAGGGCTTATACTAACAACCTCCAGCAAAGTTTTACGAAAAATTTCGGAAATTCAACCGGAACTTGTGAATTAGGAGAGCAAGCATTTCAACTATATTTAAGATGACATTAGTAAAAAATATTCCTAAAGATTTTACCAGACTCGAGCACAGGCGACAATTGGAAACCT
>CAMPJM010000115.1 GCA_946886805.1 uncultured Flammeovirgaceae bacterium
GTTTTTGGCTGGCAATTAGAAGAAGCTGTTGAATATAATTTTGCTGAAATCGAGGATGCCGAAATTTTGAAAACCACCGGAGGTGAATCTGTAGAAGGTAAGGTTCCTATTGAACTTGAGCTGACTTTTTTTAAAGGACAGTATGGAGAAGAAGCAATCCGCAGTTATATCGAGAACAGTATTAGAAAAATGCTAATTACTTACAACACGGTTGATGAACCTCATACCTTTATTGATCCTATGAAAGAAATGGACTATAGCTTGACGCAAACTAATGGACAATTTACAGCGACCGTCAATCTTTTAGGGATAACAAGGCATCCGGCACAATTATATGAATCATTTAGCTGTATTTTATTGTTCTTCTTCCTTTTTGCTTTATGGAATAAGTGGAAAGAAAATACCCCTGAAGGTCTGATTTTTGGAATATTTTTAATTGTGATCTTTGGCTTAAGATTTCTTTATGAATTCTTAAAAGAGAATCAGGTTGGATTTGAAGATAACCTTGCTCTTAATATGGGGCAATGGCTAAGTATACCACTGGTAATAGCGGGTATAATCATTACAGGTTATGTACTAACCAATAAAAGGGAGAAGATAAGTGAGGATAAATAAATGTAATAGGTAAAGGAACAGAAAGCCATAGTTTGCACGACAATCTATGGCTTTTGTTTGCCTTAGTGGGTAATGTTCAGGCCGGTTAGTTAAGGCATTCGAGCCAATAGCGATGAAGTTCAAAAATCATTTATTAGTCGACATTGCATTACTGTCCCCCCAATTACACTATAAAAGAGGTTTTAAATTAGCCTCCAATCAAGGGACAGGATCATAGCCACTTTTACCCCAGGGATGGCATTTGGAGATCCTTTTCAGTCCTAGCCAGAACCCTTTAAAAAAGCCATATTTTAAAACTGCCTCTTTGGTATATTGAGAGCATGTAGGAGAAAACCTACAAGAGGAAGGGAACAAAGGGCTAATACTATACTGATAAAATAGTATTGGCAGCACTAAAATCTTCCTGAGCCATTTCATAGAGTCAATTAATTTTTGTTTCTTCTAAATTATAAAATGAATTCTTAAAATGGTCTTGTAATTGCTGTTGATAAAAGGAATAATAGCCAAATCAGAGAATTTAGTTAAACGACTTTATACCATAAAGTATTTGAAAATATAATATTGCTATCTCAAAGTTAACCAATAATAGCTTAAATAAATGCTTATTGTAAAGGAGAACGATAATGAGGGAAGAAAGACGCGGTTGTGTAATTTCTTAAAAACCTCTATAAAAAAACTTATCTTTGAAGACATTAGATTTATTGGCGAGGGGACCAGAGCTTGAATGATTAAAATTTTTCTTATAACAGCATTTATTTCTATAATAAATTGTGTGGGTTTTAATGCTTTTTCTATTCAGATCGGCAAAACTCCCATTGATTCTGCTTTTGCCTTGACTAAGGCTGATTCTTCTGAAAATAGATATGTAAGGATAGATAAGATCTTTATAATAGGGAATAAACAGACCAAACCCTCAATCATCTTGCGTGAATTGGACGTTTCTGAAGGGGATATTTTTTTTCTCCCCGACCTTAGAGTCGTTCTCGACACCGATAAAAATAAGTTAATAAATACAAGGTTATTTAACTCGGTTAATATTCACATTCTTGAAGTAGATGAATTTCTGGTAGATGTGATTATTGAGGTCAAAGAAAGATGGTATACCTTTCCTATCCCTATTTTTTCATTAGCTGATAGAAATTTTAATGACTGGATCCAAAATCATGATGCCAAACTCAACCGCGTAAATTATGGACTAAGGTTCTACCAATATAACTTCAGAGGTAGAAATGAGCGATTAAAAGCCATTGCCCAGTTCGGCTTTACCAAAAAATTCGAACTTTCATATACCATTCCGTATATAAACCAGGCTCAAAAAAATGGCATAACTATCTATGGTGGCTATGCAGAAAACAAAAGCATTCCCTACAAAACTGAGGAACATAAGCTTGTTTTTGTAGAGTCAGAAGAAGTTATAAAAGAAACTGTCACGGCTGGGTTTACCTTCTCCAGGCGATCAAGCTTTTACAATAACCATTACCTTACTTTGAGCTTCAATGCAACTGCTATTTCGGATACTGTAGTGGACCTTAATAGAAATTACCTGTTGGATGGCAGAACAAACCAAAAATATTTTAAGCTTGAATACACTTTTACCCGCGATTTAAGAGACATCCAGGCTTATCCGCTAAATGGCTACCTATTTACTTTTGAGGCCTCCAAGTTGGGATTAGGATTTTTTAACGATATAGACCAAACGGAAATCAAGGCTAATTTCAATGAATATATAAATCTGGGAAAATCCTATTATCTATCTTCAAGCCTCACTGCTCAAACTTCATTTCCCAAAAAACAACCTTATAATAATTTCCAGGGACTGGGCTATGGAAGGGATATGTTAAGAGGCTATGAATTATATGTAATAGAAGGGCAGCACTATCTGATCAATAAAATATCCCTTAAAAGAAAACTTTTGGGTGGCGATATTAACATTGGCAGTATTCTGCCTATAGAACAGTTTAAGACAATTCCTTTGGATATTTATCTTAAAATCTTTTTTGATTCCGGACTTGTTAGAAATGACAATTATTATCCTGAAAACACCTTGTTCACAGATGAATATATTTATGGTGGTGGAGTTGGTTTCGATATTGTTACTTTTTATGATACTGTTTTAAGGTTGGAGTATTCCATTAATAAGGAAAAAGAAAGCGGCTTCTTCTTTCATTTCCGATCTGACATTTAACTATCTCAGATAGCTGAAACTCAGGGCGCGCCTTTTGACGCTTTGTCCCATCAAACCCAAAAAACTCCTTTATTATTTGGGATTATTTTTAGAATTCCCTTTATTTATACATGGGATTATTTAAACCAGCAATAACCATAATCCTAACCCTTGTTTTTATTCAAAATGCCACTGCCCAACTCGGATTTACCGCACTTGGATCACGTGCGCAGGCTATGGGAAATGCAAGTGTTGCTTTGGAGGATAATTTTTCACCTTTTAATAATATAGGTGCAACTTCTGCTATCGAACATTTTACAGCAATTGCATCCTTCGAAAACAGGTTTGCTTTTGCTCCTTTCCAACATTTTGGTGCTGGGGTTATTTATCCGGCAAAGTTTGGTGTACTTTCTTTTACGGCACAAAAAGTAGGTGCGGATCTTTATAATGAACAAAATTACGGAGTAGGCTTTAGTAACAAAATTGGCATGATAAGTTTGGGTATCCAAATAAACTATACCCAGTTCTTCATTCAAGACACTGGTTCAAAAGGCGTTCCGAGCATTGCTTTTGGTGGCGTGGCAGAAATTTTACCTTCCCTTTCATTTGGGGCTCATGTTTATAACATTACACAATCAAAATTATCCAAAGAAAATGAGCTGTACCTGCCCGTCATTCTCAAATCAGGAATAAGCTATAAAGCAATTGAAGTCCTTACCTTTTGCCTTGAGGCAGAGAAGGATCTCGATAAAGAAGTACGGATTAAAGGAGGTCTGGAGTATCAGTTTTTAAAAAAATTCAGTTTAAGATCGGGAATTTCCTCCGCCCCGTTTCAACATCATTTTGGTTTAGGCTTTACTCCTTTCAACTTTTCACTGGACTATGCGCTAACAACCCATTCTGAATTAGGAATGATTCATCAAATGTCCATCGCCTATGTATTAAAAAACAACGAAAACTGATATTTGAAGATGTTTTATAATAAATGAATGTAAACGGAATGATTATTCTCTTCAAAACTATGGCTTGAGGGTGAATGACGGGGTAAAGTTCCTTTTAGGTAAATGATTGATCTTTTTTAGGACCGGCCTTATTCATTTTAGGTATTTTACTCACCAAATTGGATCAGAAATAAAAGCTGTTTGAGCAGAGGGAGTTTCCCCGCATCAAGTGCGGGGCAGGCATTTTATTCCCAATTTGAGGGGGAAAAATAGCGTTAAAAAATGAATATAGCCTTGATTTTTTTGCCCCGAGGTTTCTCTCGGGAACACGTCCGGCGAGGACAAAGACGATTAAAATTTACATGCTTCGGATCATGCAAAAACGAACTATCAAGTATCTATCACATAAAACCAACATTATTTTGCTTTCGGTACTTTGCATTCTTCCGGTCACAGAAAGCAAAAGCCAATCTTTAATTAAAGATCAGAAGCTGGAGCAAATCATCGAAGCCATCTTTCCCATCCAGGAAGAAGAACTTAACTATGATGAACTATATGAAAACCTATACCAATTCTATTTGGAACCAATTGATCTGAATGCAACTTCAAAAGAGGAACTATACAATACCTACCTCCTTTCCCCTTTTCAAATAGATAATTTGTTCCAGCATATACAAAGCTTTGGCCCCCTAATTTCAATATATGAAATTCAATCTATTCCCGGCTTTGATATACCTACCATCCATAAAATTTTGCCCTTCGTAACCGTTAAAGAGAAATATTTCAAAAAAGGACAATCAACGCTTTATAAAAACATTATAAACGAAAGTAAAAACACTTTACTCATAAGATACGAAAGGACACTGGAACAAAAAAAAGGATATACCGAGGCCATTCTAAAATCAGATAGCACCCTTACTTCGAGATACAAAGGCTCCGAAGACAAACTTTACATGCGACTTTCTTTGAATCCTTCGAGAAAACTAAGCATTGGATTGACAGCAGAAAAAGATGCTGGCGAAGAACTGATCTGGGATTCCTCCACTAAAAGGTATGGTGCTGATTTTATTTCAATGCACCTAAAGGTAAAAGATATCGGAAAGCTAAAGCAATTGATAGTAGGGGATTACCAACTTCAATTTGGCCAAGGTCTTGTATTAGGGGCAGGCTTTGCTCCCGGTAAAGGTGCTGAAACCATAACCACTATCAGACGTGCCAATATTGGTGCAAGGCCTTACACCTCAGTTATTGAAGGTGCATATTTCAGGGGAGCTACGGCAACAATTGAGTTAGGAAAAATCTCCTTGACGAATGCTTTTTCATTTACAAAAAGAGATGCAATCAATAAAATCAACAATGATTCTCTTTTTGATAGTAATCATTATATAACTGCGCTACAAGTTACGGGTTTTCACAGAACTCCAACGGAAATAGCAGCGAAAGCAGCTATAAAAGAACATGTTATAAGTTCCAATGTGAATTACCGCTCTTTAAATAATAAGCTGCTTATAGGGCTGACAGGAGTGTATACAAAATTGGAAGTTCCGAGAATACCTGACGAAAGAATTTATAACCAATTCGAGTTTAGAGGGAAGGATAATTACACCGTGGGAAGCTACTACAGCTATAATTGGCAAAATATTAACTTCTTTGGAGAAGCAGCAATTTCCAAAAGTGGTGGAATAGGAGTAGTTAGCGGTGCCATGATCAACCTTTCCCAAAATTGGGAAATGTCGCTACTGCTGCGAAAGTTTGATAAGGATTTTCATACCTTTTACGGGTTTTCCTTTGGTGAGAATTCAAGGAATATAAATGAGAAAGGGATTTATCTGGGACTCAAGTATACATATTCCCGAAAATTACAAGTCACCGCTTACTTTGACCAATTTTTTTTCCCTTGGCTCAAATACCGGGTAAATGCACCTTCTCATGGTACAGAGGTATTAGGAAGATTAAATTACAAGCCTAACAAAAAGATTTCCTTCTATGGACAATACAGAAGAGAATCCAAAGATATCAATTCTGATATGGATGCCAATATTCGCAATGTTGTTACGGGTATTAAGCAGAATTATCTGGTAAATATGGATTTCACAGCTTCTGATAATGTAAGTATTAGATCAAGAGTACAGTTTAGCAACTACCAAAAGGGTGAAGAATACACAACGGGATTTGTTCTTGTACAAGATGTAAATTTTAGTTTTTGGAAATTAAGAGCCAGCACAAGAATAGCAATATTTGACACTGAAGATTATGACAACAGACAATATGTTTATGAACGGGATGTCTTGTATGCTTTTTCTATTCCTGCTTATTACGGGAGAGGGATCAGGAATTACGTACTTCTTCAGTACAATGTCATGAAAAACCTAAGCCTTTGGATCAGATATGCAAGAACTCAATATAAAGATAAAGAAAAGATAAGTTCGGGTTTGGAAGAAATCGACGGGGATAAAAAAACGGATATAAAAGTTCAGCTTCGCTATAAGTTTTAAAAGCTATCGCAATTCAACTTTCCAGAAAGGTATCATAGTTGGCAATTTGCTGATATATTGAAGTTATGCTGCATTCAAAACAACCTTTCTCGAGAAAATTTAGTATCTTGTAATAAAAAGAATATGGCATCGACCGAACAAATAAGGAATAATCTCATAGATAAACTGATTTCAATTAAGAATAAAGATTTACTTTCAGCAGTAGATCGACTGTTAGAAGTTTCTGTAAAGGAAGAGGATATTTACAAAGTTTCTGATGACCAAAGAAAGGTGTTACAGACTAGTGAGATGGATATCGTAAGTGGCAGACTGATTTCTGATGAGGACCTAAATAACGAAGAGGACGAATGGCTAAGAGAGTAGTCTGGACCGAAACAGCAAGGAATCAGAGGAGAGAAATATTAGAATACTGGATTAAGAGAAACGGAAATAAAAGATACAGTAGACGGATTTCCGCTACTTTTCGAAAAAGAATCAAATATCTGGCGGAATTTAACTATTTGGGTAAGCCTACAGATTTCAATGGTCATAGAGTTACTGCCGCTGGACATTTCAGTATCTTTTATAAAGTGCAGACTGACAGGATAATAATAACAAGCATCTGGGATAATCGCCAGAATCCTGATGATTTACAAAAAGTGTTGGAATAAAATTGAATAAAACAAAAGACAGATAGATTGCTAAACTAGCAAATGAAGAAGAAAGAGTGTAAGCAGCAAGGACTTTGATTTTTAGAATCTTTTTTAGTTAGATCAGAACCTAGAAAATTAATAGCGGTTAGGACTGGATATATTCCCAATCGACAATTAATTAGCATTTTTGATAAAAATTTGGAGACTATAATCCAAATGATTTCAAGAAGTAATTTGCTGGTGATAAGTAAGACAGAAATAGCAGAACATGGATAATAGCCAGCCCATAACATTGCATATAGCTTATGGCGGCGCAAGTGGTAACTCAAGGTTTGTTGCATTTAGCAAAGTCACACTGCCGACAAGAAAGAAAGGTATCTTGCTTGGCGATTTGCTGATATATTGAAGGTCTGTGAGACACAGACCTTGGGTGCAAAAAATAAAGACTTCCGAAGTTTGGTACATTATACCTCGATATTATATTTTGGCACACATGCATTAGAAAACATCTGCTGTCATGGAAACAAAACGGAATTCTAATAGGGTGGGCCTTCCAACCATGATCTTTAAAACTTAGGACAAGGAATCCTTCTTACATTTCTTGGGGGCTTCCTTGGATCGGCAAGCGAAAACTCATAAGAAATAGATACTTCATGAGCTCCACCTGAGTCAATCCCTAACTTCGAAATTGTATAATCAAAGCTATAGCCGACGTTCAAGTTATTTTTTGTAAAGCCAAGTAAAAAAATCATAGATTCATGATTATTAATACCTTCTAAGGGCTTAAACGGAAGTCCTCTGTACCACACCCCCACCACCAAAGGTTCATGGGTATAATATAAGCCCGCATCTACCTGATCAAAATCTCCCTGCATTTTATACAATACCGAAGGCGTTATAGATCTTTCTCTCACTGTTAAATTATATCCACGCTTTGTCGAAACAGGTTTCAAGTTAAACCGGTAACCAGCATGGGCAGAGAATTTCCGGGGCAGGTCGCTTATCCCATCATCATAAAAAGATTGATTTGGAGTTGTCAAGTGATGTGCGGCAACACCCACCCAAAAGTTTTTAGAATATAAAATCCCGCCCATCGCGAGATCAGCATATCCTAAAGTCTCATTGCCAACACCTTCGCCTGATGAAGGTATCCCCTGATTTGGATCAGGATTTGTAGGATCATACTGATCTCCAAAAACAAAACTGGAATAATCAATATCTCTGAAAACATATCCAACTTCAATTCCGGGACGGAAAGTGAGGTTTTTTGTCAGATTTACCTGATAAGCATACTGCAACGATACACTGTTAGACCTAAGCCCGCCAGGCCCCTGCCGATCTGCTGTTACTAATAATCCGATACCACTGTTGAAATCTTCGAGGAAGTAATCTACATAGGCAGACATGGTTACAAAATTTGCATTATCAACCGAAGGCCACTGATTCCGATAATTCAGTCCTGCCCTCCCCTGTTGAGTAGACCCCGCAAAACCCGGGTTAAGATACAGGGGTGCAGAATAAAATTGAGAAAATTGAGGATCCTGAGCTTGTACAGAATGACTCTGAACCAACGCAATGCTTAACAAAGCCCATGAAAAGCCAGAGAAATATCTTCTTTTATGGGTTGCTAAAATCTTTTTTAAAAAATGTATCGTTATATTCAAGTTTATGTCGTTATAATTGGAGCGTATTTTTCCTTAACGGAAATCTTGCCAGTAAATGTATTAAATTAGCAAAAAAGATACGATAAGATGTAAGAAATACGTATATTATTCTGATTACTGCTGTAAAAATCCCTATATATTTATAAAAATTTTTGTTCTATACGCGTGAAAAAATTTACCCAACTTTTTATATTGTTGATTTTCTTGTCCAATCTGACTGAAATCAAAGGTCAGGGCTTAAAAGGCAACAACTGGTATTTTGGAAATTCCGAAAATGGGATTAGGTTTAACAAGTCAGATAAAGAACCATCTTTAGTCAAAAACCAGGCTATCCCTTTTGGCACAGGAGGAAGTGCCGTTGCAACTGACCCTGTAACCGGAGATCTTTTGTTTTATACAGATGGTCAACGGGTTTACGACGCCTCGCACAGACTTATGTCTGATGGTGATAATCTGGGAGGAAACGCTATTTCAAATCAATCAGTTGCTGTTTTTCCTGTTCCTGGCGAAGATGGCAAATATTATATTTTTTCAAATAATCCCGGCTCCAACATTATAGCCAACGTCGTTGATATGAACCTCCCCGGCAACGCTACTTCAGAGCAACTTAATCTGGGAGCGATTGATCCTGATAGCAAGCAAGTTTTTTCCGGAGTATTTAGCACTTCAACAGCGATGGCAATTATTAAAGGAACTACTCCGGGTATTTATTATTTGTTACTACAGGACAATGATAACTTGAGATCATTTGATTTAAGTGTTATTCCTCCTTCCACACCCATAAATTCACAATTTGATCCTAATATAACAGCAGGAGCTTTTGTTTATAATGAAATCAACCATCAGCTAGCAATTGTTCCAGCGGAAGAAAATCAAAACATAAAGATTTATCAATTTGATCCGTCGAATGGAAGTTTTTCAATCAAAGACACCATTCAAAATTCTGCTAAAGCAGGAGAGCAACTATATGATGCAGCATGGTCGTCGGATGGTGAGAAGTTGTTCTTTTCCAGAAGCAGTACGGGCGACGACCTTACAGGACAGGTTTACCAATATTACGCTGATTCTGTTGCTCCACAACCTGTATTACCAAATCCTGTATACAGAAGCTATGGATTACAAACCGGTCCTGATGGGAGATTATATCATTTATATCAGGAAGAAAATAACACAGGCCCTTTTTTGTTAGGCAGACTTGAAAATCCTGATTCAATAGAAAATTATAATTATACATCCTGGCAACAAGACGTAAACTTTAGCGGAACACAATTCCCCCAGTTTACGCCACAAGAAGACTTTTTGTTTGAACTTGTGGAATTTGAAGTGATAGATACATGTGC
>CAMPJM010000116.1 GCA_946886805.1 uncultured Flammeovirgaceae bacterium
GTGTAAAGCCTTTCTTTTTTGTATTAATTAAAAGAAAATGTAAAATAACACCCTCAGAACTTTTGGGAATGAAGGAAACTGAATTGGGTATCCAAACTTTAGGTGGAGTAGTGGTTGCCCCTCCATTTAGGAAAAATAAATTTATAATGATGAAAAAAAAATGTTTGATTTTAATATCGGGATTATTGCTATTTTCCCTATCCACGAAAGCGCAATCCTTATATCCCGGCCAGCATGAAGAAAAACTGGCCCTTCAGGTAAAGGTTCCTATCAAAGCCTATAATTTTGAATTGGAGGATGTGCGTTTACTGGACGGACCGTTTAAGGACAACATGATGCGGGAAAGTGAATGGATCCTTTCGCTTGGGGTGGATAAATTATTGCATAGTTTTCGCACAAATGCCGGCGTTTATAGTGGTAAGGAAGGCGGCTATTCTACCGTCGAAAAAATGGGTGGATGGGAATCTCTGGATTGTGAATTACGTGGACATACTACCGGCCATATTTTATCAGGTTTGGCCTTGTTGTATGCGTCTACCGGTGATAAAGTCTATAAAACTAAGGCCGATAGCCTGGTAAATGGTTTAGCAGAGGTACAAGAAGCCCTTGGTCAGAATGGCTATCTAAGTGCTTACCCGCAAAACCTGATCGACCGCAACATTGCGGGGCAAAGGGTTTGGGCGCCCTGGTATACTTTGCATAAAATTTTCTCGGGTTTAATTGATCAGTATCTACATGCTGATAATCAGCAGGCACTGGAAATAGTAAAAGGTATGGCTTCCTGGGCATATCAAAAATTGGAGCCGCTAAGTGATGAGCAACGGGAGACCATGATTCGCAATGAATTTGGGGGTATGAATGACTCCTTTTACAGTTTGTATGCGATCACCGGGAATCCGGAACATAAATTTCTGGCTGAATTTTTTTACCATGAAGAAATGCTGGAACCACTTTTGAAGCAGGAAGATATTTTGGAAAAGAAACATGCCAATACTTTCATTCCTAAACTGATAGGAATATCAAGGGGCTATGAATTGGAAGGCGTGGAAAAATATAAAACGATTGCCGATTTTTTCTGGAATACGGTAGTGGACCATCACAGTTTTATTACAGGCAGCAATAGCGACAGAGAAAAGTTTTTTGAACCGGATCATCAGTCAGAACATTTGAGTGGGTACACAGGAGAGTCATGTAATGTTTACAACATGCTCAAACTTACCCGTCATTTATTCGCCTACAATCCGGATGTTAAATATGCCGATTATTACGAAAAGGCTCTTTATAATCATATTTTGGGCCAGCAAGATCCCGAAACAGGAATGATTGCCTATTTTCTTCCCATGCTGCCAGGTGCCCATAAAGTGTACAGCACACCCGAACAATCCTTCTGGTGCTGCGTAGGGACCGGCTTTGAAAATCACGCTAAATATGGAGAGGCCATATATGCACATAGTGAGGATGGACTGTATGTTAATCTTTTCATTCCTTCTGAGCTCGATTGGAAGGAGAAAGGGATAAAAGTGCGGCAGAAAACAAAGTTTCCGGAGGAAGAAACAACTACTCTGACTGTTATTACATCATCACCTCAGGTAAAAATGCCGCTCTACATTCGTTATCCTGCCTGGGCAACATCAGGAGTTTCAGTTAAAGTAAATGGAAAAAAAGTAAACGTGAAGCAAAAGCCGGGGAGTTATATTACTATCGACAAAAAATGGAAAAATGATGATCAGATAGAAGTAACTTTTCCAATGGAGCTTAAAGCAGTGGCAACTCCTGATAACCCTGCGAAAGTTGCTTTCACTTATGGACCTGTTGTCCTTGCCGGTAAAATGGGAACAGAAGGAATGAATGAACCAGCCCCTTTTTCCAATCCCGACCTCCACAACGACTACTATACCTACGACTACAATGTACCCGCCAATCTCACCCATAAACTGGATCTGGATAATAGCAATATTGAAAAGTACATAAAGCCTGTTAGTGGGGATGATCCACTGACCTTTAAAATTGAGAGTAAAGATATTATCCTGGAACCCTTATACAATATCCACCATGAGCGATATGTAGTATACTGGGATTTATCAAGTAAGAAAGATGAACTCTAAAAAAGTCTGACGTATGGTTTGACATGAGCTGTTTGAAGAGTGCAGACACAGTGATGAAACGAAATAATCTCATGTATGCTTAAGAAAAAACACTGTTTATATAACATCATCATTTTTTTTTGTTGCGTCTTGAGCTCATTTACTCAAAGCTCGGAGGTTGTTGAAAATTCGCTGGAAAAGCAGTTTTCTAGTCCTTCCCTACAATATGGCCCAAGGGTATTTTGGCAGTGGATGAACGGGAATATTTCCAAAGAAGGCATTACCCTCGATCTCGAAGCGATGCGGGAGGCTGGAATTGGTGGCGGAATTATTTTCAACAATGCTACTGGAATTCCCCGGGGTCCGGTGGATTACGGAGCAGAAGAATGGGTAAACCTGACAGTTTTTGCCTTGCAGGAAGCAGACCGCCTGGGTATGAAATTCATGCTGCATAACAGCCCTGGCTATACAAGTACGGGAGGTCCCTGGATTACACCCGATAAATCCATGCAACAGCTGGTTTGGAGTAAAGCTGCTGTAAACGGAAAAGGTAAAAAGGAAATTCAAATGCCGCGACCTTATGCAAAGAAGGGGTATTATAAAGATGCTATGGTTATTGCCTATCCTGCTTTGCCAGGGGAAGAAGAGCCCATGCAGGAACAGCTAAAAAAGATTAGCGTAAATGGTGTTGAGGCAGATCATTCTAAATTAATTGACTTTGATTTTGCAACCACTCTTTTAATGACCATTCCGGAAGATAATGGCAGGGCAGAAATGCTACTGGAATTTAAAGAACCTTTTGAAGCAAGGTCCATTGTGCTTCGAAGAGAGAAAACTGCACCACCTCACCATCCTTATGATGGTCCAAGGGATGATCCTCCTACTTTAACCCTAGAATCTTCAGCGGATGGAATTAAATTTCAAAAAGTCGCCACAATTCCAACTCCCGCTTTAAGGGAGCTGGAAACTCCTTCTTCCAAAAATTTTGAGGCGGTAAAGGCAAAGTATTTTAGGATTGTCAGTAATAAACCCACGGAAATTAGTGAAGTTGAGCTTTTTGGATTTCCCAGAAATGAAGGTTGGGCAGCAAAAGCCAATTATCAAGGACATGCTTCCTATCATCCGGGGGTTGCTGATGTGGAAGAGAGATTTGTAATCGATCCGGACAAGGTTTTGGATTTAAGCGGCCAGATGTCAAAGGAAGGGCTATTGACATGGGAGGTGCCGGAAGGAAACTGGACCGTTCTGCGCATTGGCCATACCACTACCGGAGAAATCCAGGCGGCGGCGCCTGATGCGGCAGTTGGCTTGGAAGTAGATAAATTGAGCAAGGCAGGACTTGATGCACACTTTGATGGATTCCTGAACAATATACTGGAAAAATTGGAGCCCTATAAAGGAAAAAGCTTCGAAGGATTTATGATTGATAGCTGGGAAGTGGGAGTGCAAAACTGGACCGCAGGTTTTGATAAAGAATTTGCACAACGGAATGATTATAACATTTTACCATTTTTACCAGGCTTGACAGGACGATATGTTGGTGGTGAAGCCGAAACAAATGATTTCCTGCAGGATTTCCGGAGAACACAGGCCGATATGCTGGCGGAGAATTACTATGGCTATTTTCAGGAAAGGCTGGAAAAGGAAGGCTTAAAGTTAGCTGCAGAACCTTATGGCGACGGGAATTTCGAAAGTTTACAGGTAGGCACAAAGCTGGATAGGGTGTTCGGAGAATTTTGGGTTCATGGGTTGTATGGTGGTGCCACTACCAATAAAATGGCCGGTTCTATTGCCCATACTAACGGGCTCAAAATTGCGGGAGCAGAAGCTTACACAGCCATGCCCGACATGTCTAAGTTCACTGAATATCCATCAGCTTTGAAACCAGACGGAGACTGGATGTTTACCAATGGAATCAACCATTTGTATTTTCATACCTCTGCCCATCAGTCTCACCCTACTGTAAAACCGGGAATGGTAATGGGGCCATTTGGCACCCATTTTAATCGGAACAATAACTGGTTTGTGGAGGCAAAACCCTGGTACGATTATTTGAGAAGAAGTCAATATCTATTGCAACAGGGGCAATTCGTGGCAGATGCCGCCTACTTCCTGGGAGAAGAAGTTGTGACGGCCCCGAACTTGGATAATCCTCATCCGGGTCATGCTCTTGATCTTTTAGGGAGGGATCTTTTATTAAATGATGCAAGGGTAAAAGATGGGAAGTTAGTGTTGAGCAGTGGAATGACCTATCCTATTCTGGTACTGCCCAATGAAGTAAATATGTCCTTGGAGGTACTTCAAAAGCTAAAGGAATTAATGGAACAGGGGCTGTGGGTTTCAGCCAAAAAGCCAAAGGGTATTCCAGGAATGAATAATAAACAGGAAGTCCGGAAATGGAAACGATTAGTAGAGGAACTCTGGGGGTCTGAAAGCAATAAAGCAGTGGAGAATTCCTTCGGTAAAGGTAAACTGTTCTCAGGTATCCCAACTGTGGATATTTTCCGAAAAATGCAACTTCCGAAAGATTTTGACTATACCAGCGATAATCCAAATTCGGTGATCAATTATATTCATCGGAAAGCAGGGCAGGCGGATTATTACTTTGTGGCCAATAACCGGAGAAATGCGGAAGAAATAGTAGCCTCTTTTAGGGTAGAAGGAAAGCAGCCGGAGCTTTGGAATCCGGAAACAGGAGAAATAAAGCCAATAGCTGTTTACAGTGAAAAGAATGGAATAACGGCTGTTCATTTAAACCTTGATCCGGCCGAATCTGTTTTTATTGTCTTCAGAAAACCTGCAACAGCCCCCGCTGTTTCTAAACTAAGTAAAGATGGTGAAGTTCTTGTAGATCTCTCCAAAGACAGCGCCACACCGAAATTATTTCCGGATTTGACCAATAATTTTACGGTCGAAACCTGGTTTAAGCCGGATGTAATAGCTTTTGCCCACCGCGGATTTTTGCTTTACCCACAAGCGGGAGAGGAGTTGTATGGAAAAAATCATGCTACTGTAGGTTTATCTGCCGGACAAAATGGGGTACGGGTATTCGAACAGACAGGAAAAAGACCAAAGCAGGTGCTCTTTGCCCAGCAGAAGGTGGAAGGATGGACGCATGTAGCGTTGGTATATCAGGAAGGAAAGCCCACCCTGTATATCAATGGAAAGAAAGCTGCCGAGGGTGAAAAATCTTCTCTTTCCGTTCACCCTAATCTGAATGAGCTGGCACCGGAAAACCCCTTGATTACCATTTTCCAGGGAGAACAAACTTCAATAAAAGTGCATCCTGATGCTTTATCTGCTGAACAGTTAGAAGAATTATTTGCAATGGGAAAACCAGAGAAAAGTGGTTCTGCAGAAGTTTCCTTTATAGAAGAAAGCGGCAGGCAAAAAGCGGTTTTTAGGGAGAACGGCAGATATACCTTTCAAACATCGGAAGGGAAAAAGGAAATAAGGATAAAGGAAATTCAGCCGGATATAGAAATGGAGAAACCCTGGAGGGTGCAGTTTCCTCCCAATACCGGAGCGCCGCAAGAGGTCCAAATGGATGAACTGGGGTCACTTCATGAGCATCCGGATTTTGGTGTTCGCCATTTCTCCGGGACAGCGAAGTACTTCAATAGCTTTAAGGTGCCTACGGGATGGTTGGAAAAAGATAAACAAATAGTACTTGATTTAGGAGAGGTAGCGGTGATTGCCAAAGTGTTGGTAAACGGAAAGAGAGTTGATATTTTATGGAACCCCCCCTTTCAAGCAGATATAACTGAGTTTCTGAAGGCGGGAGAAAATGAACTGGAGGTTCAGGTGAGCAACCTGTGGGTTAACCGCCTGATAGGGGATGAATATTTACCGGAAGAAATCCAGTATGATGAATGGGGCGAGATCAGTGAATTGCCGACCTGGTATACGCAGGGGAAAGAAAAACCCGGAGAGCGTATCACCTTCGTGGCCTGGAAGCAATATAATAAAGATGGACCCTTGGTACAATCCGGATTAGTAGGGCCGGTGAAACTCAAAATGCTGGTGGAGAAGGATTTGTAAATGAAGCTTGAATAACTTGAAAATAATAAATAGATGATCAATTCCAAATACGTTCTTGTTGCCTTTCTGGCTATGATAGTTTCTTTTCCGGCTGTTTCGCAGTCTGCTATTGAATCGACTAAAAAAAGGATCACTTCTCCCGATGGGAATTTTGTGATGGATTTCTACCAAAAGGGAATAGAATCCCGGAAAAAACAGATCCATTACAAACTAACCTACAAAAATAAGCCTGTTATACTGGAATCGGAATTAGGCGTTCTGATTGAAAACCAGCTTTTTGAATCAGCATTGGCCATTGAAAATGATACGGCTGAGCTTTGGTCGGCAAATCTTGACTTAATAAAAGTAGAACATTCTACCAGCAATGAAAGCTGGCAGCCCCTTTACGGCGAGCGCAGTACCATACAAGACCACTACAATGAAATGGTCCTCTATTTTGAAAAGTATGGCGACGGAAATGCCAGTGCAACCGGTCATAACGAGGGTGAGCATGCGCTGGTTTACGATCGTAGGCGTAGTTATGAGATGCAGCTCATTGTGAGGGCTTATAATGAAGGAGTAGCGTTTAGGTATCATTTTCCAGAAACCAATAATGGATTGTTCCTGCACATCACCGGGGAACAAACCAATTTTACGATGCCTGAGGGAACTCAGGCGTACTTTGAACGCTGGGCACAAGGACCTTATCAACTGCTTCCTTTGAAGGACTGGCCGGATGAAAGCGAACGCCCACTGACCTTAACCCTGAAAAACGGCCTTGTCGTTGCCTTAACCGAGGCAGAAATGATTGATTTTGCAAGGACGAAATTTAAGCTGAGTGATCAGAAAGCGAACACATTAGAAACCTCTCTTTATGATTTTGTGGATGTGATCACCCCTTATTCAATGCCATGGCGTGTAATAATGGTGGCTGAAACGGCAGGAGAGCTACTCGAAAACAATGATATCATTCTGAACCTAAACCCTGAAAATAAAATTGCCAATACTTCCTGGATCAAGCCTGGTAAGGTGATGCGGGAAGTTACCTTGACAATGAAAGGGGGGAAGAACCTGGTGGATTTTGCTGCGGAGCATAATATCCAGTACATCCACCTCGATGCAGGCTGGTATGGCCCGGAAATGAAAGTTTCCTCAGATGCTACCACTGTTAGCAAAAACAAAGACATTGATGTAGAGCAGCTTGTGGACTATGCTGCAGCCAAAGATATTGGAGTAATTGTTTATGTCAACCAAAGGGCTTTAGTTCAACAATTGGATGAAATTCTGCCTTTGTATCAGCAATGGGGAATCAAGGGAATTAAGTTCGGCTTCGTCCAGGTCGGGTCGGATAAATGGACGAGCTGGATGCATGAAGCGATACGAAAGGCTGCTGATCACCAGATCATGGTGAATGTGCATGATGAGTATCGCCCAACCGGTTTTAGCAGAACCTATCCCAACCTGATGACGCAGGAAGGCATCCGCGGAAATGAAGAAATGCCGGGTGCAAACCACAACACCACCCTACCTTTTACCCGCTATCTTGCAGGGGCGGGAGATTATACTATTGCCTATTACAGTCCTCGTATTAAAACCACTCATGCCCATCAATTGGCGATGGCAGTAGTGGCCTACAGCCCGCTGCAATACCTGTACTGGTACGACAAACCAGAAAATTATCAGGGAGAACCTGAAATAGATTTTTTTGATAATGTAAAAACCGTGTGGGATGATACCAGGGTCATCAGTGGTGAAATAGGAGAACATGCGGCTATCGCCAGAAGGAGCGGCGATGATTGGTTTGTAGGGATCATTACTAACAACGAAGAAAGAAATCTCACTTTTCCTCTCAATTTCCTCCCTAAGAACATTAAATATGTTGCAAACATTTATGTGGATGATGAAAAAGTAAACACCCGCACCCAGGTAAGTGTGCTGAAATACATCGTGGATGCAAATGATGAGATAGAATTTGCTTTAAAGGCGAGTGGAGGAGCAGCTATTCATTTGGAACAGGCAAAAGCCGGAGATCTCAGATCTCTAAAAAAGCTTCCTAAAAGAGAGTTTTAACGAATAATCGATATCATTAAAAAATCACCTGTAAATTCTCTTTTTCGGCGAGTAAAGGTCGGATTAAAGTCCTGATTTTAACGATTCTTATTTAAAAGCCAAAATAAATGTATATAAAATTAATACTAAGCTTATTGCTATTAGCAAATAGTCTTTTTGCAGTAGCCCAAAAGCTTGTTACCTATGAGGTACCTGGTGGCTTAAAATATTCTGCGCACAATGATGATTTTACCGTGAAAGTGCGTAGCCCCGGAGGGAAATGGAAAGATCTTTTTGAATATAAAGTAGAAGTGGATTTAGATACCAAATCCGTTGCCTCTATGGTATATTTTGATTTTGCAGGAAAAGTGGAAGTTATGATAAGAAAGAATAATGGCTGGGTGCAAAACGCCGATATTCGACCATTTTCTTACGGTATCAAGCCTACAATGAAAGGCAACGTTCTTTTATTTTCCCTTGAAAAGCCCGGGAATATTTCTATTGAAATTAACGGGGACAGGCTTCATAATCTTCATCTTTTTGCCAATGAAATTGAAAAAGAAAAGCCTGATCCTGATGATCCGGATGTGATCTATTTCGGTCCGGGAATTCACCAGCCAAAGGATTTGCCGGGGGATGTATATCATATACCTTTGGGCAAAACCGTGTATGTGGCCGGTGGAGCGGTGGTGAAAGCCAAATTTCTGATAGATAAGGCAAAGGATGTAAAAATCATCGGGCGAGGAATCGTATGGCAGCCCGAACGAGGAGTGGAAATCAGGTATTCTGAAAACGTAACTGTCGAAGGGCTCATTTTCATAAATCCTCGCCATTATACAATTTATGGAGGTGAATCAAATAATTTAATTATCCGGAATATTAAATCGTTTAGCAGTAATGGCTGGAGCGACGGCATTGATCTGATGAGCTGCTCGGACGTAGTCATCGATAATGTATTTATGCGTAACTCTGATGATTGTATCGCTATTTACGGCCATCGCTGGGGATTTTATGGAAGTGCCAGGAACTATGAAATTAAAAATTCCATCCTTTGGGCTGACGTTGCTCATCCTACCAATATTGGACTCCATGGAAATGCAGCACATGTTGGCGACACCATAGAAAATATTACTTTCTCAAATGTTGATATACTGGAGCATGATGAGGATGATCGAAACTACCAGGGTTGCATGGCAATAAGCGCCAGTGATAATAACCTGATTAGAAACATCAGGTACGAAAATATAAGAATAGAAGATATTCAGGAAGGACAATTGTTCAATATTAGGGTGTATTTCAATGAAAAATACAGCAAGGCCCCCGGTAGAAGCGTGCAGGATGTGGTACTGAAAAATATCAGCTATACAGGTAACGGTTTAAATCCCTCCATCATCCAGGGGCATACGGCCGAACGCAATGTACAAGGAGTGCTGATCCAAAACCTAAGGATTAATGATCAGGTCATCCTGGAACCTGAGGAGGAAGTGGTTAGGATCGGCCAGTTTACAAAGGGGATAAAATTCGAAAAATAGTAGATGGAAAGATTTAAAAATATTTATTTTTAAATCACTTTCCTCTGCAGGAAATCGCTTTTTAAAATATTATTATAGCTATATTTTTTTTACAACAATAACCCTGAAGGGGTTTAGAGGCAGATTCTGTGCTTTCTATAATAG
>CAMPJM010000117.1:5000-9807 GCA_946886805.1 uncultured Flammeovirgaceae bacterium
TCCGAAAAATAATTTCGTAAATAACCTGAAATTATAAGAAATCTTAATTTTTAGGTCTTTTGTAAATGGGAACAGTACTACAAGGCTCTCCGTACATAATACTGCTTGCAACCATTTTTAAGTGTCTGGTAGCTTCTACATATGCAAAAGGAGGAACAGGAAATTTGCCACAACCCTTTATTACGACTTTAGCATCTCTAAACGACTCCCAATTAATTCTACTAAATGCCTTTTGATACAAAGCTTGTTCCAAATCATCTAAATCTCCGAAAATCACCTCATTCGCAAAAGGAGAAATGGCGGAAGCTAATAACATAAAAGCCCAAGTGGGAACAATGGCATCGACAGAACAAGTCAAGGCCACATTTTTACCTGCCATCATAGACCAATCATTACCTTTTATAAAAGCTCTAAAGTCCTTTTCTTTTAAAATCATTCCTTGAAACAGGTAATCTTTAATATCAAATACAACTCTTTCACCGGGATGATAGTATTCTTCTAAATCAAAAAGTAGTAACGAACTATTTGAAACACGATTTACTATTTTCTCTTCTTCCATTTAATTCAAGTAAATATTTTGTAAAATGACCTTAAAAGCCAAAATCAATTTATTGTCGAAACAAGTCAACACGATCAATTATAGATCTATTCGGAAGACAAACTAACTATATCAAATTTTTTGCCTTAGGATTGAAGTTTTTGGATTGGAAATCTTTCAAATAATATGGTTCAAAATAAGCTAAATCCTCAAAATCCAAATCACTGTTTTTAACCCTCTCGGATGCACTTATGCCAACGCTAAGCGCAGAAGGATGAACGTCAGCAATAAACTTAGCATTAGCATATTGTTTTAACACATCCTGACATTTAAACGCACCATCTCCAAAAAAAATGATCTCATTTGTTTCTAGCTGACTTTTGAAAGACAACTCATCGACCACAACTGCTTCTGTATCCCCTACGCTGTCCAACTTCGAATCTGTAAACAGACAGTAAACTTCCATCCTCCTCGCATCTATCATAGGACAAAGTAGCACATCTCTATTATAATAATATTTACTAACGCCATTTGCCATTGCCTCCAAAGTGTTTATCGCTAGTAAAGGTATGTCAAGGGCATAACACAACCCTTTAGCGGTTGCAGTCCCAATACGGAGACCGGTATAAGATCCGGGACCTTTTGACAAAGCTATCATTTCAACGTCCTTCAACTCATGCCCTGAGTAATTCACAATATCCTTAATTAATACAGCCAGGTATCCTGAGTGAGATTTTTGTAAATGTAATTCTTGTAATGCAACAAGCTCTCCATCTTTATGTAAGGCAACAGAGCAAACAGTGGTTGCTGTTTCTAAACTTAATATTAATGCCATCTATATTTTTATAAAAAAGTTATGTGTCATCTCAAGCATAAAAGCCAACGCGCAAATCATGTTGTCTCTTATTACTCCCTACCGTTATTTAAACGTCGCCACACCGTTAGTGTACTAACGCTTTATAAAGCGACAATGATTTACCAATGATTACAATCAACACAAAGATAGAAAATATATAGCTGATGATGTATGATGGAAATCTTCTACTAATCTTAACACCAATTGGAGAAGCTATTACCACCCCTATCGACAAAGGCGCTACTATAGGAAACACAATAAACCCAAAATGAAATGCTTCCAGTTTTAAAAGTGGCTTCTCCAAAAGATTAAAGAGTGTCATAAATGAAGAACTGAAAAAAATCACTCCCAAGGAAATCGCTTTGGCCTTCTTAATATTCATTTTCATTGCTGAATTTAAAACCGGGACAATAACGGTTCCTCCCCCCAAGCCACTTAAAGCAGAAATAATTCCACCAGATACACCAGCAAGGCTTAATCTTCTTTTACTAAAAGGAATTTCGCGGATAAATCTATTTTTGGGGTTTGAATTGGAAATCAAATTGATGAAAATGTAAATCATGGCCATTATCACCACGCCGTTGAAAATTTCTTTGCTATACCAGGAGGTATGTACAATAAAATTCAACACAAACAAGGCAGAAATGGCACCCAACAGACCAACTACCAAAATTTCATTCCTATAAAATCTTTTGTTTTTTATTTCCGCAATATTCCCGGAGAGGGATGCAAATAATGTCCCAAAAATGGAATTAGAAATAACATACTGAACAATTTCAATTTGGGGAACGCCAATTCTTTCAAGGGCAAAGGGTAAAATCAGGATATAAACAATACCTCCACCAATCCCTAACAATCCTGCCATAAAACCACCAACAAGACCTGCCAAAAAAAGGAAAAGGTATTCTATTGCCTCCACATTTAAAAGGTACTATAATTTACTGCTTAAAGACTTTTGGTAAAACTCTCCATTATGCAAAACATCTATCGCTTTTAATATTTCCTCATCATGATTGAAAGAAGCTTCAACTATTCCTTCTTGCAAATAGTACCGGGAAACTATTTCTTGCTCGAGCATTTCTTTAATTTCCTTTTTATGGGTTTTTAAATCTGCCTCTTTATTGTGCTTGACCTTATCTCTCAAAGCTTGGATCTGGTCACTTATATTGTCGAAATATTTCTCGTGCTTAGCATTAGAAATTAATTCATCAAGACTGTTTTCAACTTTGGTAGTATAATCGTAATCCTTGTCAGAAAGCCAAACTACAAATTCTTGATACTCTTCATCTGATAAGGAAAATTTCCTTGCATCGGCAATCATAGGATGACTATAATAATATGAGGTGGCAAAATCAAACAACAATCCTTTACCAGCCAAACTTATAGAAATGGGAGCGTAAATGCCCGGCTCCACGAAAACATCAGGGTCTATTCCGCCTCCATCATAAACTGTTCTACCATTAACAGTTTGAAATTCAGCTTTTAAGGAATCGGGGAATTTTACGGCAATTTCACTATCATTTCTATGACTATAATCAATAGCCTGAATACAGCGACCGCTTGGGGTATAATATTTCGCAGTAGTGATCTTCAACTGAGAATTATAGGTAAGCGGACGAGTAGCTTGCACCAAACCTTTACCAAAAGTTTTCTGTCCCACCAAAACTCCCCTGTCATAATCCTGAATAACTCCGGCAACTATTTCTGCCGCAGATGCGCTCCTGTTATTGGTAAGCACCACTACCGGCATTTCGGTATCTACAGGATTGTTCAATGCGTTGTAGGTTTTATTCCATTCCTCTATTCTACCTTTTGTACTTACTACTTTTGAACCTTTAGGAATAAAAACATTTGAAACATTTACAGCCTCAGCCAATAACCCGCCAGGATTACCTCTTAAATCAAGAATAACTTGTTTAGCACCTTTCTCTTTCAGCTCAATTAATGCATTTTCAACCTCGCGGCCTGCACCAGTCGTGAAATCTGTCAATTTAATATAGGCCGTCGTCTCATCCACTAATCCATAGAAAGGAACATTGTCAACCGAAATTCTTTCCCTTTTTAAGTTGATCTTCAATAATTCCGATTTCCCATATCTTTTTACGGTTAAGGAAAGCGGCGTATTTGCTTGTCCTTTTAATAGCTGGCTAACGTCATCTGTAGATTTATTATTAAGATCGATATCATCAATTTTAACAATGACATCGCCTATTAATAAGCCGCTTTTATGGGCCGGGAAGCCCTCGTAAGACATCAAAACTGTATTTTTATCATTCCTTTTCCCCACGATGGCTCCAATTCCACCATATTCTCCCGTCGTCATGGTACGAAAATCTTCTATTTGGTCTTCAGGAATATAGTTAGTGTAAGGATCTAAGGAAGCTAACATGGCATCAATACCCACTTTCATGACATGATTGGGATTCACATCATCCACGTAATATTTATTTACCTCTTTATAGAGAGTAGCGAAAATATCAAGGTTCTTAGCTATCTCAAAATAGTCATTGCCTTTATTTGTAAAGGAAAATAATCCAACAAGCGTTGCTATTAAAACAACACCTATAAGGAAATTCTTTTTGTTATTCATACTTAATTGTGCTTGTGGCTTGTAAGACCGTAATATTTAGGTAAAAACTAAACGCTTAAAGGAAGATTTTAGTTTGTTTTCAATCTCTTTATAGGACATTTTATCTTTACTAAGATAGACATAAGCAATAACATATGGAACCTTGGGTGCTTTTTCGGCTATAATTAAATTTTTATTTAATCTAAACGCCTCTTTCAATCTTCTTTTTATCTTATTTCTATCTACAGCTTTTTTATGATATCTTTTAGGAACTGAGAATAATACTTGTACAGAAGGCGGAGGCGGTATAGATCCTTGGGTAGGATTGGGAAGGTATATTACTTTGAATGGGTATAAATGAAAAGAGGAACCCTTTTCGAAGAGTTCCTTAATTACTTTTTTACTAGAAAGTCGTTCGCTTTTGGGGAATTTGTTCATTCCTTACCCTTTCATTGATATAAAATTTCCGAACAGGAAAAACTGTTCAGACAATAATCTCTAAAAAGAGGGGCTTAAAAATTTCAGGTATGACTGAATTCAAAAAGCAAGTAATATTATTTCTTGTGTTTTCTTTCGTCAGAGACAGTAAGTTTTTTTCTTCCTTTTGCTCTTCTACTTGCAATAATCCTTCTTCCATTTGCAGATTCCATTCTTTCTCTGAAACCGTGCTTATTTCTTCTTTTCCTTTGGGAAGGTTGAAACGTCCTTTTCATCTGTTATAATAGTTTAATAAATTTTTCAGATTCGCTTTGTATAAATACCCTTTAAAACTCAATTAATTAAATTGTTTCATAAAAACTCAAAACATGATCACTTAAAACTGCTCGATTGCTTTGGCCAATTT
>CAMPJM010000118.1 GCA_946886805.1 uncultured Flammeovirgaceae bacterium
TGCGGCTGTAACACCAGGATCACTAAAAACCATAAAGTAGAAGAAGGATATATCGAAGCAGTGTTGAGTGAATGGCAAATGTATCTGGCACAGTTTGACGAAAAGCCAATTGTGAGAGCACTGCATTTAGGTGGGGGTACTCCCACTTTTTTCAGTCCGGACAATCTCCAATATTTACTTAATGGCATATTAGGGACTGCAATCGTGCCTCCACATCATGATTTCAGCTTCGAAGGGCATCCCAATAATACTACCGAAGCACACCTGCAAGTCTTATTCGATTTGGGTTTCCGAAGGGTAAGTTTTGGGATTCAGGACCTGGATTTGAAAGTTCAACTGGCTATCCACAGGATCCAGCCTTTTAAAAATGTAGCGACAGTAACTGAAGTTGCCAGAAAAATAGGCTATACCTCCATTAACTTTGATTTGATTTATGGCCTTCCATTTCAAACGCCAGACAGCGTTGCATCTACAATAGGCAAGGTATTGCAGCTTATGCCCGAAAGGATCGCTTTTTACAGTTATGCTCACGTACCCTGGATGAAGCCCGGGCAACGGGGATATTCAGAGGCAGACTTGCCAGACAATGAGGAGAAAAGGAAGCTGTACGAAATAGGCAGGGAGAAGTTTATTGCTCACGGCTATAAGGACATAGGAATGGACCATTTCGCCTTACCCAATGATGCGCTGTGTTTTGCTGCTGAAAATAAGCGCTTGCACAGAAACTTTATGGGCTATACAGACTGTAATACTGATCTGCTTATTGGCTTGGGAACTTCGGCAATCAGTGACGCAAAATATGGGTACATGCAAAATGAAAAAGTTGTGGAGACGTATAAAGACTACGTGTTGAAAAAGGAATTGGCAATATTCAAAAGTCACACTATGTCTGATGAAGACCTGCTAATCAGGCAGCATATCCTTCATCTCCTTTGTACCGGTAGCTTGTGTTTCGACGATGCGCTCCTCAAAATATTGGGGATGGAAGCTATGCATCAGTTTTTTGTTATGCAGGACGAAGGTTTGATTGCACTTTCTGAAAGGAAGCTGCAGGTTACAGCTAAGGGCGAGGCATTTATAAGGAACATTGCCATGGTATTGGATGTTAGGCTTCGCCAATCAAAGCCGGCTTCCGAGCCTGTATTCAGCAAAGCAATTTAAACCCAAACCTTAAATCATCCTCTGGTTGTAGCGTCCGCTACGACCCACTACCCCAGAGCGTCCCGCTCTTTTTTGAATCTGTGAGCTTGGCGATGAGCGGGACGCTCAATGTTACCAGGACTTAGCGAGACGCTAAGACCAGTGCAGAAGAAAGTTCGGCTGTAGTTTAAGGGGTCCCCCGGAACAGGTCCGGGGCAGGCAGGAACAGGTCCGAGAACGTGTGGTATCGGTTGTTTTTCAGTTATTTAAGTCACAGCAGAACTGTAACAAGGCAGAACGATTCTTACACTAGACGCGCCTCTGGTTGTAGCGTCCGCTACGACCCATTAAACGAGAGCGTCCCGCTTTTTTTTGAATCTGTGCATTTGGCAATGAGCGAGACGCTCAATATTACGAGGACTTAGCGGGACGCTAAGCCCAGTGTATAACGCTAAGACCAGTGCAGACGCTAAGTCCAGTGCAGTCAAAAGTACGGATCAACAGAAATATTATTAGCCACTGCTATGCCGATAATGATACGACATTCTGCTCCAATAGCGCTTCTAATTCTTTTTCCAGATCAGTCAGCGGTTTTTCCAATAAACATTTCCAGGAAGAACAAATATCACCTGTCCGGATCAACTCTTGATAGTAAGCAATACCTCCTACAAGATTTTTGCCAAACGCAGAACAGTACTTGATGAATTTATTGTCAGGCTGAAGGGTTTCAGTAATTTGCTCTCTAAGGTAATCAAGATAAAGCTGTAGCTCCTTGATAAACATATGTGGCCTGTCCTCTCGTTGGAGAATATTTGATCTTCCATAAATATGGTCGGTCATTTCCTGTAGGGAGGAGATTTTGGAAAAATAAGCAATATTTGGGCCGGGGCAGATGGTGACCGCTCTTTGTTTTTTCACAAAAGGCTGGTCGTATCGAATGGCTGCTGAATTGCTCAGCCCCACACACAGACATTCTTTGCTGTAGACCTCGTCTGCTTGCTTTTGATATTCCTGTTCGGGCAAATTATAGGATTTCAACTGCTCAATTTTCAGTTTTTGGTATTTTTTCGAAGCGGTACAAATCGGCTTTTCTGTAAATTCTGTATTGGATACCAGGTATTTTTCCGTGCAAGGGCTGCCAGGCGAACCTTTTTTGATGTTCTCCAACTTTTCAGCTTCTCCACTTGTCCCTTTTAAATAGTTGAACCGCACACCCAAAGGTGAGTTTTTGCTCAAGATTACATCCTCTTCTTGTGCTTTACTTAACAGCTGCAAAGTTGGTTCGTCCACTGTGGTAGCTTCGGGGCAAAGTAAGAAAGGCGTGCCCCAACCGGTACTTTCTACGCCATAGTAATCATGGAGAAAAATGTCTTCATCATGCGTGCCAATGCCTCCTTGCACGGTTAATTTTATAGGGTGGGGACTATCGAATGAGGGCTTTCCTTTTGCTTGTACAGCAGGTTTATATAATTCGAAGAGCGTGGCGGCAAGCTCTTCCTTTTTTTGTTTAAATTCATCCAGGATGGGGCCAAGCAATAGCCCCTCAGTGGCAAAAGCATGTCCGCCACAGTTAAGGCCAGACTCAACCCTGAATTCACTTACCCATATACCTTTTTTCGCTAAATATTTACCCTGGATCAGGGCAGAACGATAATCGCTCACCTTGATCACAATCTTCTTATCAAAAGAACCCCAACTTTTGGCGTCAAATTCATGGAATCTTTCCAGATAATTAAATAGTCTGGGATTCATACCAGCAGAAAAAATTACAGCAGAGTTCTGTAGGTCACTTTTTGCATAACCACGCAAAGCAGATAATGCATCGGAACCATCTTCAATAAGATTTCCTTCTTTGTCAAAATTATTCTTGTCTGTTTTGGTCATAATGTTTACCTCAATTGAACCAGGCTCTATTTTATCTCTCAGGAGTTGTTCGAGGGCTTGTTTTTCCTGCTGGTTCATTGACTTACGCATCGCCAAATAAGCTTGTTTTACCTGACTTTCTTCAGGTAACATTTCAAAATATTTCACAATTTCAGATCCCGCTTCGAACGCTGATGATTTCAGCTTTTCAACCTGGGCTTTAACAATCCTGTTAACCAAATTCAGGTAATCGGTAATGCGCCTTGCCCGGCTGTCTTCTTCCTTGGGACCAATGGGCGTATACAGTCCATTGCTTTGTTGATAATAATATTTTCGCATCATTTCCACCAGGTTATCTTCTATAATGGAAATGGCGGATGTAATACCGAAGCGTGCTACTTTCACAGGAGAATCAATTGTATAGGCCAATCCCATGACTGGTATATGAAATTTGTGCGGTGATAGTGTCTGCATTATTTTAAATTTGAGTAAGCAACAAAGGTTTAAATTCAGGGATAATAAAAACATGACCATGGTCATATCAGCGTATGAACATGATCATATATTTTTTTTGAAGACCGTTAAAATTGCCATTGAAAATGACCTTATTGGGGGCAGCGGCTCAACCTGAGAAAATTGATGAAGCCTACCCGCATTTACTATACCCACATTGGCTGCATTGCAAGCAGGACTCCTGATAAATCATAGTTGCCTGCTTACAATTAGGACAAGCGTTATGGGTAGGGATAGTGCCATCAGGTATAAAAGCGAGCAATGCCCGTTTTACACCATTTTTCCAGGTGTTCAATGTCTGCCCGTCCAGGTAAAGATCCTCTATCATTTCAATTACATATTTAAGTGGCATCCCGTGCCGGAGTACGCCGCTAATCAATTTGGCATAGTTCCAGTATTCTTTATTAAAGGTTCGTGAAAGCCCTTCAATAGTAACTTTATACCCGTCCTTGTCCCGGTATTGAAAATCGTAGCGATTTTTATTTTGTTCAACTTTGTTTTTGATAACCTTTCCTTTTTTAACGCTGGAGAGGATCGAGAAGGAATCTTCGGCCCGTCCCGTAAAAATTTCGTAGGGTTTCTTATTATATAATCCTACTACCGCCACCCAGTTTTCTTCATTGTTTTTAAATTGCAGGACTACTGCCTCCAGTTCCTTTGGCCGTTTAGGTGGATTAGTTTCCAAAAAGTCCTCTTTTGCTTTTTTCTCGTCACTCACCAATATTCCGGCACGACTGCCTTCCCTGTAAACCGTTATTCCTTTACAGCCAAGTTTCCATGCCTCCAGATAAATTTCTGAGATTATTGATTGCGGAGTTTCCTCGGGTAGGTTTACAGTCACACTAATAGAATGGTCAACCCATTTTTGCAGCACGCTTTGAAGCTTCACCTTGGCCTTCCATTCAATCTGATCGCTGCTGGCACCTGCGTAGGGCGATTTTTCAACCAGTTGGGTCAGATTTTCGGCTTTTAAACCTTCAATTTCTTTTTGCTTTAATCCCTGTGTTTCCAGCCATTGTTTAAAACCATGATGAAAAACGGCATATTCTTCGTAGTAATCGCCATTGTCATCTACAAAATACGCCCTCTCTTGGTTAGGCTTTGACCCGTTTATCTTTTTTCTTCTGGAATAATATAGTCTGAAAGCAGGTTCTACTCCGGAGGTAGTTTGTGCGAGTAGGCTCGTGCTTCCGGTAGGCGCAATGGTGAGCATGGCAATATTTCTCCTGCCTTTTTTACGCATCCTCTCTATCAATGCAGGATCTATGCGCTCTATCCTTTTTATAAAAGGGTGGTCCTGCTCTTTTTCAGCATTATAAACTGGAAAGGCACCTCTTTCTTCGGCCATTTGTACAGAACTTCTGTAAGCCTCGACGGCGAGTGTGCTTTGCACTTTTTCGGCCACCTCAATGGAAGTTTCCGACCCATACTTCATTCCTAAGGCTGCTAACATATCGCCCAAACCTGTGATACCTAGCCCCGTCCTTCTACCGTTGACACATTTTTCCCGGATTTTAAGCCAAAGGTTACGCTCCACGCTTTTGTACTGCTCCTTCTCAGGATCTTTGTCTATTTTTTCTAATATCTTATTTATTTTTTCAAGCTCCAGATCAATCATATCATCCATTAGGCGAAGGGCAATACGAATATGTCGTTTGAAAAGCTCGGTATCAAAAGTGGCTTCTTTTTGGAAAGGTTGGTTTACGTAACCGGTTAGGTTTACGGCCATTAGTCTACAGCTATCATAGGGGCAAAGGGGAATTTCACCGCATGGATTGGTAGCAAGGGTTTCAAATCCTTCTTCAACATAGCGGTCTGGCAGCGATTCCCTGATGATGGTATCCCAAAAGATTACCCCAGGCTCTGCTGACTTCCAGGCGCCTTCTGTTATCTCCTGCCAAATATCCATTGCTCTGGTTTTTTGGATTACAGAAGGGCAGGGGCTCCCGATAGGAAATTGCTGTTGGTACTCCTCATCGTTGCTAACGGCCTGCATAAAAGTGTCATCGATTTTTAAAGAAATATTGGCACCGGTAACAGCGGTTGTATCTCTTTTCGCTTTAGCAAAAGCGATTGCCTCCGGATGTTTCACCTGAAGGGTAAGCATAAGCGCTCCTCGTCTTCCTCCCTGGGCAACTTCCCGGGTAGAATTAGAGAAGCGATGCATAAACGGAACAATGCCTGTGGCAGACAAGGCGGAATTGTTTACATCGCTCCCCTCGGGACGTATATGGGATAAATCCAGACCGACACCGCCTCGTCTTTTCATGAGCTGGACAAGTTCTTCATCCAAGCTAAGCACGGAGCCATAAGAATCTGCTCCGTTTTCCACGCCAATCACGAAGCAATTAGACAAAGAGGCGTGTTGGTACTCATTGCCGATGCCTGCCATAGGGCTACCCTGCGGAATAATATATTTAAAGCCTTTCAGTAAATCATAGATCTCGTCTTCCTTAAGAGCGGCGGGGTAAAGAGCTTCTATACGCGCAAACTCTTTGGCAAGCCGACGGTGCATATCATCGGGGGATTTTTCATAATAATTTCCTTTTCCGTCCTTTAAAGCGTACTTGCTCATCCAAACCTCGGTCGCCAGGCTGTCACCGTTAAAATACTTAGTGCTTTCTTTTCTTACTTCTTCTTTGCTATAAGGCTTGGGCTTTTTAATTTTAATGGGCTCGGGCAGATTTGTGATCATAGTGCGCTTAAGTTAAAGGTTATGAGGTTGTAGATTATCTTGTATAAGGGTATAAAGTAGCTTCCATTTCAACGATTTTCGGAAAGAGAATATCATTTTCCACTTGAACCTGCTCCTGCCACAAAATTCGAAGATTATATAATTTGGAATAGATTACGTTGTAGCGGAAATTGTCTTTTTCATGGATGGAAGTTGTAGCAATCATATTCATCATGAGATTAAAGCACGTCGTCTCCTTCTTGTGTTCATTGTACATTTTATGAATCGGGAAGCAAGCCGAGCTTAGCCCGGGCTTTCTTACCCGATTACTTTTCTTCAATTCTTTAGAATATCTTTTGACAAACGGAAAGATGACTATGGCTTCTTTCGATAGGTGAGATTCTATCTCGTGCGCTAGTTTTATAAATGTCTGGTGAAGTTCATGAAGTTGAGGTGATGATTTTCCGAATTCCATTAACAATTGATTGAAGTCGGCTTTCAATTCGCCTAAAACCTCTGTCATTTTTAGGTGCTGCACCTTGAAAACGTGTTGAATCAACAGCTCAGTAGGCCAATAATAGTAGTCTTCGTTCATTTCATTCAATCACCAATCACCAATCACCAATCATAAATCATCTCGTTCCGTAAGCCGTTTAAGGTTTTTTCTCTAATGCGATTGCTTTTGGGAAAAGGATGTTGTTTTCAAGGTGCACATGCTGATGCAGATCATTTTCATACGCTTCAAGCATATCAAAGAGAAGCCGATAGGAAGTGCAGGCATCTTGAGGAACAGTATAATTATCAGTTAATTTCCTGATCTTTTCCAAGCCTTCCCCTGCGTCGGTATGTTCTTCTTCCATCATTCGGATGGGTTGACTTATGGAAGCAAAAGGATATTTACCGGAGAATTTGCCAGTAACCATTTCTTTAATGGCCGGGAAAAGCATTTGCTCTTCTTTTTGTAAATGGGTGAGCATTTCATGGGCAACGGCATTAATGGTTTTATCAATTTCCAAAAGCTCCGGATGGTAAGCTCCATGTACCCGCTTTACCTTATCACTTAGAGCCAAAAGGTCAGGAGTGGTATCTTTTATGTACTGATGGTGGTTATTGACAATATAGTCTGCAAGGAAATCGAGTGACCAATCTTTGGCACGCATGTTGAATTGAGGGTTTTCAGCAGCATCATCAATTTGCTCCTGTAGTTCGTCAGGGTTCAGACCAGCTTCTGCACACGCTTCCTCAAACAACCTGCTTCCTTTGCAACAATAGTCTATATGATATTTTTTAAAAACGTTGGCTGCTTTTGGATTTTGCAATAGAATATCAGCTACAGTCTTTCCCTCGGCTTTTGTTTTTGTGATCACCACCTTCCAGGTTACAGGCCCCTTTTCGATATACTGCCATTCAAATATATCCGGACGCTCTGCTTTAAACTGGTAGAACAGCGGCAAAGGGTCATGGTCATTTATGATGGTGAGGCCTTCACCTTTCTTGAGATTGTCGAATCCCTGAAATATAGAAGGATGCTTTAATCGTGGTTCAATGATGCGAACATCTAAAGTGTTTATAGTTTCCATATTATTTTTTTTTTTATGTAAAACTACTCGCCCGCTACATAACTTATTATGATTAGAATCATGTTGGGAAAAATTGGCGATTAAAAATTCTGATCACTTAGTATAATATCAATGAGCGTTGTGTTTTGCAAAAGACTTAAAAGAGCAAAGGGTTAAAACAAACCTACCAAAGGCTTTTCAGGGGAGGAAGCAACGTTGAAAGCCTAAGTTAGAGAAATTGTCGCGGACATTTACATCTATGTGTTCTTTGTGTTTTTTAGCTTATTTACCTTTGCGTACAATGCTAACTTAATATCCGGTTGTCCGATCCGCTGCTTATCCAGCTCATAAAGAAAAAGACAATACCGATAGGCATAAGCAAAGAAATAGCAAAAAGGCATTCATTCCCATGAGGTAAGACGCCCCAGCCCATTATTAAAAAGAAAGGTTGCAGGAAAATAATCAATTCGCTGATAATAAAGCCAATTAAAAAAAGCACTATACCCACATACGCTTTTCTATTGTTAATTTTAACAATGCCAACCTGACAAAACCAGGCAATCAGGAAAACGGAGACAAATCCGAGAAAGACAATGTGCAAATATCCTATAGTGAAATTCCGGGCTTTGTAAGCCAAATCCGCTATAGCCGGGAAAGCAGATGCGAACTGCATCATACCTTTTAACAGAAGGGCTAATAGCGTAAAAAACAATAAGTATCTTACAGGTTTCATCAGCGAGGTTACCAGAATTTTCTTATTCTTTATTAAAATCGCCAACAAGCAAACAAAGGCCAACAATTGCGCAATACCGGCAATGAAGCCGAATACATACACCCAGGCAGCAGGTTGTGTCCATAAGGCAGATAGCGCATAACCTGGAATGGTCGCAATCAACATCAGGATTAGGAAATTTTTGGCTTGGACTACAGAGAATGGAATATCGTTATTTTCCAGAAACCAAAAGAACAATCCAAAAACAGCAAAACTAAACCAGCCATTGTATTGAAAGTGCAGGTAAAAATATATGGACAGATTATAAAGTGCACTGGCTGATAGTCCCTGCGCCATAATTGCCCCCAAAGCAAATGGACCTATGGCCGACACTACCATAAAAATGAGGCCCCACCTAACAAAGGAAAGAGAAGTCGAGTTTTGCCGGTCTATTTTGTGCGTATCTTGATAGAATTTCGCCGCAAACCACCAGGAAAGAAAAATATGTAAAGTAGAGAAGCTTATGGAAGCTGCGGCATAACCTTGAATAGGAAAAGTTATGAGCATACCCACAACAGCAATCTGTAAAAGCCAGAACTGCAATCTGTAATCTTTGGCTTTTTCGGGAATATAAGCGAAAACTAGTCCCGCAAACAAAGCATTAAAAACCCACCCTAAGAAAGCCACATGAGAGTGGGCATGGAGCAGGTAGCGAAAGTTCAACCCTTCAATCGGCGCTATTAAGATGTACCTCAATAGCACCCCTAGCAGCGCTGCGATAATTAGATAAAGGAAGGAAGCTTTTACCCACTTCAGAACCATGTTTATTGCTTCAGTGTACCTAATTTATATTGAAAAATCCCTGCGATACTTTGTGCCCTTTGTTTGGCTTCTTCTGCTTTTTCTCCTGTAAAATGCTCTTCAATAGTCTCCATAAACAGCTCCAACCATCTGTCGAAATGCGCCTTCTCTATAGGCAATGGTATGTGTTTCAGGAAGGGATTCCCTTTGTAGGTAAAATCTCCGAGCAACATAGAACCCCAGAAGCTGTACATTACCGGAAGATGTTCCTCCCAATTGACTCCGGCAAAATCATTGAAAACAGGAGATAACAGCGGATCTTTATTTACCTTATCATAAAAAGAATCCACCATTTCTTTGATCTCTGTATTCGATTGTATTTCTTTTAAATGCTTGTTCATATTTTTAGCTTGTACCTCTTGGCTTTTAGTCTTTAGTTTTGCTTAACTTAATTTTTTCTGTTGTTATATTAAAATTTATCTCGTTTCACGCAAAGTAAAATAAGAAT
>CAMPJM010000119.1 GCA_946886805.1 uncultured Flammeovirgaceae bacterium
ATTTTTATATAGTTTAATGGATTAAATTATGGTTACTACAAAAGTTTCATATTATACCGAAGTAGGTTTGAAAAGGCTTAAAGATGAGCTGAACGAATTGAGAACGAAAGGAAGGGCAGATATGGCTCGGCAGATTGCAGAAGCCCGGGACAAGGGTGATTTAAGCGAGAATGCTGAATATGATGCTGCCAAGGATGCACAAGGTTTGCTAGAACTCAAAATCTCTAAATTGGAGGAAGTTGTGAGCAATGCACGGGTTATTGATGAGAGCAATATCGATACCTCTAAAGTTTCTATACTTTCTAAAGTAAAGATTAAGAATAAGAAGAACGGTATGGAGGTGACATACACAATCGTTTCCGAAGAGGAAGCAAATTTAAAAGAAGGAAAAATCTCTGTAAAATCTCCGATAGGGAAAGGCTTGTTGGGCAAAAAGGTAGGCGAAAATGCACAGGTCGAAGCGCCGGCCGGAAAAATGGATTTTGAAGTTTTAGAAATTAGCCTCTAATTGTTATGGGAAGTATTTTCACAAAGATTATAAATAAGGAAATTCCTGGTCATGTCATTGCAGAAGATGACGATTTCATAGCTTTTTTGGATATCAATCCCCTGGTGAAAGGTCATTGCCTTGTTGTGCCTAAAAAGGAAATAGATTATGTTTTTGATCTGGAAGATAAATTGTTGGCAGATTTGTTCCTTTTTGCAAAAAAGACTGCTGCTGCTATAAAAAAAGCCGTCCCTTGCCTAAGAGTAGGCGTCGCGGTCATCGGTTTGGAAGTACCTCACACGCATGTTCACCTCGTTCCTTTAAACAGCATGAACGATATTAATTTTAGCCAACCTAAATTAAACCCCTCCAAAGAGGAATTGACGGCTACCGCTGAAGCTATAAAGAAAGAGTTTTAGATTTAAGCGTATATTTTAGAAGTTCTGGAAAGCGGGAAAAATTTATTTTTAAAATAGGTTTTTTCCTTTTTTATTTAAGGATAAGCAATACTTCTTGGGAGCAAACTCTTTGGAAGATTTGCTTTTTGACTAAACGGACCCAGATCCTTCCTTGCAGTCAGGATGACAAATTCAGGCGGATAACCATTAATCTATTTTACATAACATCAGGGCTTTCCAACATGATTTGGTATTGAAATCATGTTTGGTTAGGATTAGAATTTGATAAATGCTCGATCTGAAATCAATCTTCTGGAGCTGCCTTTTTATTGAAATCTTCGTTGTCGTAAACTATTTGAATTGTTAAGGAAAAGCTTACTACTTTGACGGAGAGCGATCTTTAAATCGCTTTTTATTTCTACATTTTCGCTTCGACACTTCTCATTAACCTTTCACTCTTTCGGGATTGTCGGTGATAAAGGCATTCCAGCTTTTGACTTTTGATACTTTTATATTTCCTTGGAAATAATGGCAGACTGCCACTGCCAAGGCATCTGTTGCATCCAGGAGCTTGGGGTCTTCCTGAAAATGAAGAAGCGTCTTGAGCATTTGAGCTACCTGTTCTTTTGAAGCATTTCCATTTCCAGTAACTGACTGTTTTACTTTTTTAGGGGCATATTCGGTAATAGGTATCTCTCTGGAGAGGGCAGCGGCCATGGCCACTCCTTGTGCTCTGCCTAACTTTAACATAGATTGGATATTCTTTCCGTAAAACGGCGCTTCGAGGGCTACTTCATCAGGAGAGAAATCATCAAGGATCCCGATTACCCTTTCAAAAATTTTCTTCAGTTTAAGTTCATGATTTGTATATTTGCTCAAATGGATTACCCCATATTGTAGTAAGGTTAGGGCATTATTTTTAATTAAAATTACCCCGTATCCCATTACATTTGTACCGGGATCTATTCCGAGAATTATTCTTTCTTTAGGAGTATTACTCTTTCCTTTACCATCAATCATTTATGCAATATAGGGATATACCCATTCTTAAAAAAGCCTCATCGAGGACCAAAATAGGTAATTGGATAAAAGCTCTCATTTTTCTTGTAATTATTGTTTTTATCTATTTTAAGATAAGAGAACATCCTATAAAATTCGATCAGGTACAGAGAATTTTAGACTCTTTGTTGAAGTTTGAGTCCCTTTATATCTTGGTGGTATTGCTTTTTCTAACGCTTATAAATTGGTTTTTAGAAGCATTAAAATGGCAGCTTTTGGTTGGGAAGATTGAGAAAATAAATATCCTAAAGAGCATCAGGAGTGTATTAAGCGGCCTAAGTATGGGATTTGTAACCCCCCACGCTATCGGAGATTATGCGGGACGGATCTGGCAATTAAGTGGAAAAAATAGAACAGAATCGTTGGGAGCCATTATGCTGGGAAGGGCCGCACAATATTTTGCCACCTTTACATTCGGCTTGTTCGGCACTTCTTACCTACTCTTTTATAAAAGCCAGCCCGGTTTGTTTTTTATATGCAGCATAGGATTGGTTTCACTTTCTCTGGTTGCTGGTGTTTCAATGTTCTTATTTTTCAGAATAAGATTTATAAGAATTTTGGAATACGGCAGACTTAGAAAACTGAAAAAGTATTTTAAGATTATTGTCCAATATTCATTTGGTCAAATTGGGCACCTTTTGGCTCTTTCATTTCTTCGTTATATTGTTTTTGGACTGCAATTTTTTCTGCTGCTTTCCTTATTTCTCATTTCTTCGGATTACTTGTTGTTGATTGCGGGAGTTACCTGGACCTTGTTTGCCAAATCAACTATCCCTTCTTTTAATTTTTTAAGCGATTTAGGGGTGCGGGAATTTTCAGCCCTGTTTTTTTTTAGCTATTATGGGGCTGATAATACCATGGTTTTACTAGCGAGTTTTACCCTTTGGTGCTTTAATATTTTAATACCTGCTTTAGTTGGGTTGGCGGGGATTGTGAAAATGAAAATTTTTTCAAGGTCATGAGTTATGTATTTCTGGTTATAATAGGAATTTATAGTGGCCTTATAGCTTTCGCTACTATTATCTGGACAAAAATAACAGCAGAGAAGGTGCCTCTTCCAAAAAGAAATCCTGGGTTGCTTTCCATTGTTATTCCTGTACGAAACGAAGCGTTGAATATAGAAAAACTACTAACAGCAATAGCTGCGCAAAATTTTTCCCCATCTTTATTCGAGGTTATTGTGGTTGACGATCATTCTGAAGATGACACAAAAAGTATTATTAATAGTTTTAATTCACCCTTTCAGCTTAAGTATTTCTTTCTGCCGGAAATCAATGTTTTGCCTGGAGGAACACGTACCGGGAAGAAACAGGCGATTTCTCAGGGAGTTTTGCAAGCGAAAGGGGAAATAATTATTACTACAGATGCAGACTGCTTTATGGATAAGGAATGGCTGCAAAGTATATATAATTATTTCGAAAGTTATGATGCTCAGATGCTAGTAGGTTCGGTAACTTTTGAAGAGGAAGAAACCTTCTTTGACAAACTACAAACGCTGGAATTTGCTGCATTAATAGGTTCAGGTGCGGTGGCATTAAAGATAGGTAAACCTAATATGTGTAATGGGGCAAATTTAGCATTTACTAAAAAAGCTTTTGAAGAAGTGAGAGGATATGAAGGAAATGAACATATTCCATCAGGTGATGATGAGTTTCTCTTGCAAAAAATCTATGAACAGTATCCGAAAGCTGTTTATTTCAATTCTTCCAAAAACGGATTGGTTTATACAAAGCCTGCAAAAAAATTGAATACCTTTATAAATCAAAGAAGAAGGTGGGGCGGTAAATGGAAATTACATAAGTCGCTGAGCGTGCAAATATTGGCCTTAGCTATTTTTCTATTTCACAGCGTTTTTATTGGATGTCTTATCGCGGCTTTAAACGGAACATTTGAGCTTTATGCCTTTGCAACGGGTTTTTTGATAAAAGCATCGGTAGAATTTATTTTTTTAAAGAAAATACTTGAGAGATTCGAAAAACCTACTTTTTTTAAGCAATTTGTAGTTTTACAATGCCTTTATTCATTTTATGTAATAGTGTTCGGAATATTGGTTAATTTTGGTTCTTTCAATTGGAAAGGGCGTAAATACAAAAATTAAAGTATGACCGATCTGGAATTCGACGTAATTGACGAGCTTTATTTTGTAACTGCATTTAATGAACTGGAGCAAAATTTATCGCTCAGCAGAAATGATTTGCAATCTATATTGAAGAGTCTAATTGAAAAGGGATGGGTTAAATGTTTGAAAGATGTTTCGGAAGAACTGGTTTTTGATGAAGTTGAATTTGACCAGAATTATTCAAACTATTATTATCTTGCTACAAAAGCAGGCTTATTAGCGCATAACAGTACAGATTAATACATGGCAAAGAAACAGCAGGAAGAATATAAGTCCCCGAATTACTATGTCAAAAAGAGATTGTTTAGTAATAAACCAGCTATGTTTGGTCTCATTATCATCCTTTTATCTTCTGTTATAGCGTTATCGGGGTACTTGATTATGCCTGATTCAACTCCTGATGCAAACGATGGAGCCATTCAAATTCAGAAGCAAGAGCCAGGCTTTACAGTAAAACTGTTAAAACTAAGGAAGAACAGAGTAATCCCCGACAGGGGTTTTTTAAGTGAAGCAATTTTTGGACAGGAAAATCCTTATACCATTATACCTATTACGGATTATGAAATTAAAGGCTTTACTATTTATGCCAAAGAATTCAATGGTGATGGTACCGCCAAAGAATATCCTTTGGTAAATGCAGTAAAACCTTTGTATATTGGACCCACTGAACAGCTTGATAATCAAGGTAGAAAAGTGCTATTTGAAGATGATCAGGTGAGATATGTGGATCAGGCTGGGGTAGTAAAAAGTACCACACGAGAAGCGCTGATAAAAGAGTTTGAGGAAAATAATATTGCAGAGAGAACTTATTGGTTTGGGACTGACCGGTCCGGCCGTGACATGCTGAGCAGATTGATTTTCGGAACCCGGATTTCCTTAGCAATAGGATTTATATCAGTGCTTATTTCAATGCTTTTGGGGATCAGCTTAGGTTCTCTCGCAGGCTTTTTTGGAGGTAACGTTGATAAAGTTATCATGTGGTTAATGTCCGTCGTTTGGTCTATCCCTGGTATTATGCTGGTAATAGCTATAAGCCTGGTATTGCAGAGTAGGGGAGTTTGGGTAGCATTTTTGGCAGTAGGGCTCACAATGTGGGTAGATGTTGCAAGGGTGGTAAGAGGACAAATATTAAGTATTAGACAAAAATTATATATTGAAGCAGCAAGGGCTGCGGGCATAAAAAATATTCAAATAATTCGCAGACATATCATGCCGAATATTCTGGGGCCTCTGATAGTTATAGCAACTGCAAATTTTGCCGCCGCTATAATATTAGAGGCGGGTCTAAGTTTCTTTGGTATGAGTGTCCAACCTCCTACGCCATCATGGGGTATCATGATTTACGAGGGATATAATAGTATTGGCACAACCGGAAGCTGGCATTTAATTTTATTGCCCGGCCTTGCTATCAGCACTTTGGTATTAGCTTTTAATTTGCTTGGGAATGGATTACGAGATGCCTATGACCCCCAGGCTTTGCAAAATAAGTAAAAATGGAAGTCCACACACTACAAGATAAGTACGAATTAAAGGAGCTGGAGCTCAATTCTTTGCTGGAGATTACACAATCCATCAATAATAATCTTCCTGAGGAGTCCTTATATAAAATTTATAATTTCATTTTGAGAGCAAATCTTAATATAAAGAAATTGGCTTTATATGTAAAAGATGAAGATTGGAATTGTAAAGTTAATTTCGGAACCAGAAGAAAATATTTAGATATTCCTCTAAATAGAAATTTGTTAGAGTATAGGGAAATAGCTGGTTTGGAAAGCTGTGCGGACTGTACTCCCTTTGAAGAATTTGACACTATTATTCCTGTTGCACATAAAGATGATATTCTAGCCTTTGTTTTTGTCAGCGGGTTCAAAGATGGGGAGATACCGGTTCCAAACGGTGGTCCACATACAAATTTTCTACAAGCCCTGACAAATATTATCATTGTTGCTATAGAGAATAAAAAATTAGCCAGACATCAGTTGTTGCAGGAAGGGTTTCGAAAAGAGCTTGAAATTGCCAGAGAGGTTCAAAAGTTTCTATTTCCTAAAACCCTTCCATTTAATGATTCTCTTAAGGTAGAAGCCAGTTATCTTCCTCATCACCAAGTGAGTGGCGATTATTATGATTACATAGCGATAAATGAGGACGAATTTTTATTATGTGTAGCCGATGTTTCAGGTAAGGGGATGCCAGCGGCTATTCTAATGTCTAATTTTCAGGCATCTTTAAGGATTATGGTTCGCCAGACCACCAAATTGAAAAAGATTATTCATGAGCTCAACCTTCAGATTTTAGACAATGCAAATGGGGAAAATTTTATTACTTTCTTCGTAGCCATTTATAATCGCAAAAAGAAACTTTTGAATTATGTAAATGCGGGGCACAACCCTCCTGTTTTAATAAACTACGATAGGAACGAATCTGTATTATTAGAAACCGGCACCACCATATTAGGGAGTTTTAACCCTCTGCCTTTTTTGAGGGTGGGTAAAGTCGAGGATTTGACCAGTTTCCTGTTTTTTGCCTATACCGATGGTATCATAGAAACAACTAATCAAAAGGAGGAAGAATTTTCACTGGAGAGAGTCCAGAAAATTTTACATGAATCCAACCAAAAAGACTTGAAGAAAATTCATCAGAAGATTCTTTCGGAATTGGATAAACATAGAGGAAAGAACTTCTATAGAGATGATATAACGATGTTATCTTGCAGAGTGGACTAAAATGTAACCCTTTACTTTATTAGAGATTGATTGTCGCTTATGTATTTGCATAAAACTCCGTTCTGGTTAAAATCTTTGTTCCCTACCTATATTTGGCATAAACAAAGGACTGAAAAGAATATTTATTTAACCTTCGATGATGGCCCTATTCCTGTAGTGACAGATTTTGTGTTGAAGCAATTGGCTATTTATAATGCAAAGGCAACGTTTTTTTGCGTAGGGGATAATGTAAAGAAAAATCCGGCTGTATTCAGAAGTGCTGTTGACGAGGGTCATAGGGTGGGGAATCATACTTTTAATCACCTGGACGGCTGGAAAACCAGGGACTCAGATTATGTAGATAATATTTTAAAATGTAGAGAATCTTTAAACAAGCACGTCAGCAATCAACCCTTGAACCTTTTTAGGCCACCTTACGGCAAAATAAAGAAAAGTCAGGCGAAAATTTTAAACAAGGAATTTGAAATAGTGATGTGGGACGTACTCTCCGGTGATTTTGACATCAGCTTAAACAAAGAAAATTGTTTGTTTAAAACCATAAAAGCTACAAATAAAGGATCTATAGTAATTTTTCATGATAGCATAAAGGCGGAGGAAAATCTTAGATTTGTATTACCAAGCTTCTTATCACATTTCACTGAAGCAGGTTATGTTTTTCAATCACTATGACACTTCTGATCCTTTTCTTCTGTAGCTTATTGTTGTTGCCTATAATAATAGACATGTTATTATTATCACTATGGCTTTTTCAAAAAAAGGAACAAGACGTAAAGCATGAAATTTTTCCTGTTGTTTCTGTTTTAGTTGCAGTGAGAAACGAAGAAAAGAATATAAAAAGATGCATTGATGCCCTTTTGGCTGTAAATTACCCTTCGGAAAAGTTAGAAATAATAATTGGAGATGACGATTCCAATGACGATTCGCTTAGACTAATTCAGGCATACGCCACTAAATATAAGCATATTTCTGTTATTCAAGTCATCGAAAATATACCTGGACTGAAAGGCAAAGCAAATGTACTCGCGCAGCTTGCCAAAAGAGCAAAGGGTGAGTTTCTTTTTTTTACAGATGCTGATATACAAGTTCCCAAAAATTGGATGATTGAAATGTTGAAAGGCTTTTCCGAAAATGTCGGAATTGTCTCCGGAGTAACTGGGATCAAAGGTGATGGTTATTTCTCTTTATTTCAGTGCATGGATTGGATTTTTGCTTTGGGTATGACCAAAGTGGTAAATAATCTGGGGTATTCTATAACAGCACTTGGTAACAATATGGCGGTAAAGCGCCTGGCTTACGATGCAGTGGGAGGATATGAGAATATTCCTTTTTCAATCACAGAAGATTTTGAATTGTTAAAGCAAGTACAGAAAAAAGGATTTGTAGGAAATCAGCTATTTAACAAAGACGTTCTTGCATGGTCATTGCCCGAGCATGATTTTAAAAGTTTGCTGATACAACGAAAGCGCTGGATGAAAGGAGCACTTCAGCTACCAAAGGTGATGGTTGCAATATTGTTTGCTCAGGCCTTGTTCTTTCCAGTTTTAATAGTTGTGATGGCCATAAATTTTAACTTAGGGCTTTTATTGTTGATTATTAAAATATTTATTCAAGCCGTGTTTATCAATTATTCTTTTTCCAAATTAGAGCGGAATGAAAAGCCAATTTCCTTAATAATATATGAGATATATGCGACGCTACTGTCACTGAGCCTGATGGTTTATTATATTTTGCCAATTCCTATAAGATGGAAAGACCGAGAATATGTCTAACCTTGATACTCTAACCTAGACAAGCCCCCGAAATGCTTCGGGGCTGGCTAGAACAAAAAAATCAAGCAAAGATTAATTCAGGAAAAAATGCAAAGAACGCAAAGCTGTACTTATAACTAGCTTTAAAATAAAGTTACAATGTTTGCTTGTATTTAAAGTTTTGCCAATGCCATAGGCATGCACATTGCAAAATAACACGGGTTCAATGATAAGAGCCTAAAACTAACCATAAAGAGCTAATAACAAAAGCTAACAGCTAAATACTAACAGCTTCAAACACCCAAACCCTAAATCCAGCTTAACACCAAAGCTCCTGTGTAAAACTTCTACCGAACAAAATTTGCGTTTACCTTAATAAGGCTCCACTGTTAAAACTTCTACCGAAAAAATATTTACGTTATTTAGACTTCCGAATTTTCGTTTACATACTGTAGAGGTTTCATTAAGCATGCAAGCCAAAATAGGGTACCGAATTCTAAGGTACTAAACTTCGGAAGTCTCTGCTTGTAAAGATCCAAGACCACGAAAGACAAATAGGGACTCTGAGGCCACAAATCCGACCCAACTTTCAGCTTTCCACTTTCTCCCCCAATTCCCAACACCTAGTCCCCAAAACCTAAAATAACCACCCGCTTTTCCTCATTACTCTTCATCGCCATTTCTATAACTTTAATAGTATCCCTTGCTTCTTCCGCTTTCACCAAAAGAGTTTCTTCGCCCAAAATTGTTTTATAAATATTATCGTAGTATTCCCGGTAATCCCCTCTTTCTGTTTCGACTTTGCCTTTGAAATTCAGCCCATTTAAATTGGTATTTAAGATGCCCCATGATGATTCCGGAGCAACGCCCCAGTCGGCTTTATCATTCGGAAATATGCCTGCTTTCAAATCCTCTTCCTGTACGTCCATGCCATAGGACTGATAAGCCCCTTCGGTTCCCAAAAGGGTAATTCTAGGTCCTATTTCTTTTACAAGCATACCTGCTTTTAGGGTGGCTTTTAGGCTTCCAAAATTTAAGACGAGTTCAAAATTATCTGTTATTTGACCACCTTCCCGTTGTATTCGTATGTCGGCATATACCGAATCGGGTAAGCCAAAGTAACTCAGCGCCTGATCAATAAGATGGGATCCAAGGTCATATAATAAACCGGTGCCGGGTTCAGGTTCTTCTTTCCAGGTATCGGGCTTTATAAAATTCCTATACCTGTC
>CAMPJM010000120.1 GCA_946886805.1 uncultured Flammeovirgaceae bacterium
TATTGATTGTGTCTGAGTAATTTCTATTGATTAAAATACTTACAATATGAGTAATGATTTATTGTTTTTAAAAGCTGCGTTTGATGAAGCACAGCAGGGTTATCAAGAAGGTGGGATTCCGATAGGATCTGTTTTGGTATACGATGGTAGAATAATAGGGAAAGGACATAATCGGAGGGTTCAAAATGGAAGTGCTATTTTGCACGGAGAAATGGACGCATTAGAAAATGCAGGCAGACAACCCGCCGAAGTTTATAGAAAATGCACCATTTACACCACCTTATCTCCATGCTCTATGTGCTCGGGCGTTATTTTGTTATATGGTATTCCAAGAGTGGTGATTGGAGAAAATAAAACTTTTATGGGAGAAGAGGAATTATTGCGGTCCCGAGGAGTGGAAGTAACAGTAGTGGATGATAGTGAGTGTTTTTTGCTAATGCAGAAGTTTATAGATGAGAAGCCTAAACTATGGAACGAAGATATAGGTGTGTAGAGGCAACCGTCTGGCGGCTTTAATGCCAATTGGTGTTAAAGCAGAACACTGCAATCCTAATAATTTGGACGTTGCTATCTAGCAATAAATATCGGAGGCACCAGGCTTTTTGTTTTTTAGAACAAGTCCTCAAGCTTTTACTTTGACTTTAACTTTTAGCTTTATTGCAGCACCTCCAGAAGTTTTTCTTCTGTGATTGGTTTGGAAATAAAATTGCGAACCTTGTAAGACTTTATTTTTTCAATATCTCTTTGGTTATCAGAACTTGTTAATATAATTATTTCAAACTCTGCTTTTAGTTCTGACGGGTTAAACTCTTCTAAGAATTCAAAGCCATCCATCACGGGCATATTCAGATCGAGGAGGATCAATAACTTTTGCGATTTTTGATTTTCCAGGGATTCCAGATTGTTAAGGTAATTAAGCGCCTGTTGTCCATCAGTTAATAGTACAACCTCATCTGTTATATTAGCTCCTGCAATTATTTCCTCCGACAAAAAATTATTGATATTGTCGTCGTCTACTAATAAAACTTTGTCAAATTTTACGCTCATTGTTAGCTTTTATATGTAAATATTAATTTAAATGTTGTTCCTACGTTAACTTCGCTCTCGACTACTACCTTGCCGCCATTGTTTTCAATGATACGTTTTACTATATATAAACCTATACCTGAACCTTCAATTTGAGTATGATATCGCTTAAAAAGAGAAAATATTTTACTCAATTGATTTTCAGGAATTCCCATCCCGTTGTCTGAAATTGAAATTAGAACCCCATCATTAATTTTATCAGCATTAATTTTAATTTCAGGTACTCTATCGCTAGCACAATATTTTAAAGAGTTTACAATCAAATTGTAAAGTATACTTCTTAAGTTCTTTTTTGTAAAAAAAATTTCATCAATTGTAAAATTAGTATAAATTTTACAATTTTTATCGGCAATTAATCCTGCAATATCCTGAAAGAGGTCATTTAATATTTCAGAGATTGAAATTTTTTCGCTATTCTCCTCTTCAAGGTCTTTTTGTATTTTAGATATTTCAGTTAGGTCCTTGATAGTTGCATTGAATCTGGAGACCGATTGCTCCATCATGTTGAGCAAGATTTTATCATTTTCTTTTAATTTACTATCGACTTTCTTCTTTAGAATGTTTAGCAGTCCCTCAATATTGGCTATTGGTACTTTCAAATCATGGGAAGCTGTATAGATAAAATTATCCAAATCTGTATTTTTTCGGATCAGTCTGTCATTACTTTCTTGTAAAGCTATTGTTCTGTTAAAAACCCTGCTCTCTAGTTCGTTATTTAAAGATCTTAATGCTTCTTCTGACCGTTTTAGCTCCTCATGAGTTTCTTTTAAATCTTCATAGGCTTTTTGTAGCTTCTGATCTACAATTTTCTTTTCGGTTATGTCCTGCGTTATTCCCTTTATTTTAGTGACTTTTCCATTTGTGTTTTTAATTGCCTCGCCTTTTGAATTGACATATTTTAATTTATTTCCCGGCTGCAATATCCTATACTGAATTTGATATGGTTCGCCGGTAGAAATAGTTGTTCGTATTTTTTCCATCAATAGCACCTGATCTTGGGGTAAAATACGTTTTGAAATTTCCTCTAATTGTAATGTAGATTTCTTTTTTATGCCATAAATTCTAAAGAGTTCGTCAGACCAATAGACTTCATTTGTTTGTGGATTTAGCTCCCAATAGCCCAATTTGGCCATTACCTGTGACTCCTTGAGTCGGGCCTTATTCTCTAAAATTTTCTTTTCTCCTTTTTTTCTACCAGTAATATCCCTGGAAATTCCTATTAACTGAACGGCCAATCCTTCTGCTGACTTTTTAAAAACATTGTACCTGCTCCAAATCCACACCCATTCGCCCCCTTTATTTTTAATCCGATATTCAAATTCTTTCGTTTCATTGCCTCTGTAGTTTTCAAAACTTTTTAGAAGATCCACAAACATTGGGAAGTCTCGTGGGTGAAAAATATTTTTCAGGCCTTCAAGGTTATTCACATGAATCTCCTCTGTTTCATGGGCAGAATAACCCAGCTTTTCATACAAATCTCTATTCGTGAAAACATTCTCTAAACTGTTAAGGTCAAATACTGTAATGAAATCCGGTGTGGTGTCCATTATTTTTTGAATGAAGTATTGCTTATCATCCTTTTCCGACTCCACCAATCTCAGGCTTGTAATATCAAGTCCTGTACCTTGTAGTTTAACAACCTTATTATCGTCAGATAAAACAGCCCGCCCATTAGCAATCAAAAACCTGACAGATTTATCCTTTCTGACGATCCGATGTTCAAGAGAATACGGCTCGTTTGTTTCCAACGTTTTAGAAACACTTTGATTGATTTTTTCTGCATCATCAGGATGGAGCAGGCTGAGATAAGTTTTATAATCTAATGTTTCGTCATGGTCATACCCAAAGATGCTTTTCATTTCGTCGGACCAATATATTTTATCCTTTTGGATATCGTATTCCCAACTCCCAAGGTGTGCAATGGATTGAGCTTCTATTAATCTTGCTTCATTCTCTTTTAAAATGTTTTTAACTTCTGTTAATTGGCAGATATTGGTCTGGAGTTCAGTATTGGCTTTCTTTAATTCGTTCTGCTGGTCGAGCAATTCTTCATTGGTTGCTTGTAAACGCTCCTGGTGTTCTTGTAATTTGTTTTCGACCTCTTTGCGGACAGTTATGTCGTGGAAAATACTTAACGCACCTCTAATTGCCCCGTCATTATCGTATAATGGTGCAATAAAAGTATCATACCACCTGCCTTCAGGTGAAAACTGATTATCCCTGATTATTAACTTTTCCCCATCTTTTAAAACCTTTAACAGGCTTTTACCCTCTTTTGAATCGCCGAAATGTGGAAGTAAATTAAAAATGTTTTTACCCAAAGCATCTTTTCTAATAATATTGAATTCCGTTTCCATTATAGGATTCCATTCTATAATATTGAATCCTGTATCAACCACCCACACGCCATTGATGCTATTTTCAATTAGCTTTGAAAAGAATTCTTTCTTTTCAAACAGCTCTTTATGATGGATTTCTATATACGCTTCAATAGATATCTTTTCAGTATAAACAAATAGCTTTTCGAGGGCTATCATAATGGAGCTGCTAACCCTGCTGTCATTATTAAAATTGGGTAGGTACGATAGAAGAAGTTGTTTTCGTAAGCTATTGAGAAGCAAAATATCCGTTACCTCTATTTTTAGATGGGGAACATCAGGGAGAGCGTTAGCTTTCCATAGCTCTACGTTTTTTACAGAAGTGGCTAAGCCATCATAAACTATAATATCATTAAAGAAATCACTTAGGCTTTCGCTGATTTTGTTTTGTATTGCTTCCGGGGAAAAATGAGTAAAAAGTTTAAGAATGGGTAATTCAGAGTCCTTAAGAAGTTCTAAATAGGTATTACAGACTTCTATAAATTTTTCTTGTTTAAGAAATATTATGAATTCTTTTAACTTAGTCAAATCATGGTTTACACCAGGCTTATTCATAAGGAAGAGCAAATAATGACGATATGCGGATCAAGGTAAGAATCAAATTTATAAATTCCCTTTTTTACACCAGCTTAATATAATTCTTATAATACTATTAACAAAAATAAAATTTTTTGCAGTTAATTATTTAAAATCATTCTAAATAATGCTTGTTATAAACATGAAGAGAATGTATTTTTGGAGAAATTTTAAGCCATTCGACTATGACCGCAGATAAATTAATCAGAGGAGGGTATGCATTAATAGAAAAAATTTTAGAACCTGAACTATCGCTTTACTGTCAGGATTTGGGTCTGTTGCCAGGTAAAACAGTGCAGCTTCTTCATAGAGCGCCTTTTGGCGGGCCTTTGGCTTTTCAATTGGGAGACGCAACCATTTCACTCCGAAAAGATGAGGCAAAGTATATTCAGGTCGTATCAGTTGGTAACAATTAGAGTAGAAGAAACATATCTTGAAAATAGCATTTATAGGTAATCCCAATGTTGGGAAAACAACATTATTTAACCAGATTACCGGACTAAGACAGAAAGTAGGAAATTACCCAGGCGTAACTGTAGACAAAAAAATTGGATATTTTCAGTCTGCTGAGATGTCCGCACCAATCACCATAATTGATTTACCTGGTACGTACAGCTTATATCCCCGTTCAGAGGATGAGCTGATAGTGCATAGAGTACTTAACGGCCTTAGTAAAGAAGGAAAACCGGATGCGGTCATAGCAGTGGTAGATATGACAAATCTTGAAAGGGGATTGTTTCTGGTTACCCAAATTATGGATCTTGGCCTGCCCGTAGCGTTAGTCCTAAACATGAAAGATGTTGCGGAGAATAAGGGGATAAAAGTGAATGCCTTTAAAATTTTTAAGGCACTGGGAGTTCCCGTTATTATGACAAATGCCAGGGAGAAGAATGGTATTTCTTCCGTTTTCCAAGCTTTACGGGAAAATAATTTTAAAAAGGCTGAATTTCTACCAAAAGACCTAGAGTTAATACCTGCTGATTTGGCTGGTAAAATTCAGGAAAAATTTAATTTAAGTAATCCTTATCAGTGTTATCAGCTATTGCGCTTTGCCGATCATGATTCAATCCTTAGTAAAGAGGAAAAGGAATATTTAACGGATTTGGTTTATACAGCAAAATTTGATCTTTTAAACGCACAAAGAGAGGAGAATGAGGCCCGGTACAAACGTATTAACGAGATTTTAGCAGATTGCCTTCAAAGACAGGACGTAACTAAAAAAAATATTTCCGCCCGTCTTGACAAAGTTTTTCTTCATCCCGTAGGCGGCTATCTGATCTTCCTTGGAATGCTTTTCCTGATATTTCAAGCGATTTTCGCATGGGCGGAATGGCCTATGAATTTAATAGATGGACTTTTTGCCGTTCTTTCTGATGGAGTAAGAAATATTTTACCGGCCGGGGCTTTAACAGAATTGTTAGCTGACGGATTACTTCCTGGTATTGGGGGCGTTGTCATTTTTGTTCCGCAGATAGCACTTTTATTCGGTTTTTTGGCCATTCTCGAAGATAGTGGCTACATGGCAAGAGCTGTTTTCTTGACCGACAGGTTTATGCGGCCATTCGGACTTAATGGAAAAAGTATAGTGCCTCTTATGTCTGGAATGGCCTGTGCAATTCCGGCCATTATGGCTGCCAGAAACATTGGAAATTATAAAGACAGGTTAATTACCATTCTGGTTACTCCTTTAATGAGCTGTTCTGCCAGGCTTCCGGTGTATGTAATTTTAATAGGTTTGGTTGTTCCTGATGAAACCTTCGGTCCGTTTAATTACCAAGGGCTTGCTTTAATGGGCATGTATTTTCTTGGAACATTTGCTGCCTTGATAAGTGGCTGGGTTATGAAAGTGATCATTAAAGCTCAAAACAAAGGGTATTTGGTTATTGAACTTCCTATCTATCGCTGGCCGGGAGTTAAAGATGTATTGTTAACGATGTATTTGAAGTCAAAGACTTTTGTGCTGGAGACAGGAAAAATCATTATCGGTATTTCTATCATTCTTTGGGTTTTGGCTTCTTATGGCCCGATAGAAAAGATGGAGGCAGCAGAAAATTCTGTAACACTTCCGGTTGGTAGTTCCGAAGAAGCCCTATCTGAATATAACAACCAGGTCGCTTCTGCCAAACTACAAGCTTCTTTCGCAGGTCAGTTGGGACATTTTATAGAGCCGGTACTAGAGCCTATTGGTTATGATTGGAAGATTGGTATTGCTTTGATTACTTCGTTTGCGGCTAGAGAGGTATTTGTTGCAACAATATCTACCTTGTACAGTATAGGTGAGGATGCGGAGGACACTCTCACTATCAAAGACCGGTTAGCACAACAGGTAAATCCTGAGACTGGTCAAAAGGTTTTTCGCCCTGCAGTTGGACTTTCCCTGTTGATGTTCTATGCATTTGCAATGCAATGTATGAGCACTATGGCTATAGTAAAACGGGAAACTAAAAGCTGGAAATGGCCGTTAATACAGTTCGTCTACATGACTGCACTGGCTTATGTTTCTGCTTTTGCAGTCTATCAAATTTTTTCTTAATCGGATGGTACAGACAATAATAGTATTTGTTTTATTCTTTGGGATCATTGCTTATAAAGCATATAAATTCTTTAACAAAGATAAAAATCAAGGTGATTTAGGAGATTGCGCAAAATGTGGTTTTGCAAAGAAAGTTGGAGATAATTAGCTGTTAGCAATTAGCTTTTAGCGATTGGCAAAGTGCAGAATCATACCGCATGCTTTCTGCTTTACTAAACCTCCGTCTGATTTGAATGGAGCATATCAATCTACACCCAAAATCTGTGTCCTCACAGACGTTTATTATTAACTCGGTTTGGTAAAGCTTTTTTGAATCAGGCAATAGATATTAAAATACTACAAAACCTTGGGTAAGACGACTCCCGCTGTAAGGGAGTTGCCGATAGGCTGAGGGATTTTTAGCTCTAAAGAAACATTAAAATTACCGACGCACTTTTTTGTTTTGCTTAGGAATTACTTAATTTCAATCCCGATTAGTTTTCTTTCAAATAATTGCGATAATTTAAACCCTTTCCTGTGCAATCGAATAAACAACCTAATAAAGTTTTATTTTGGTCAATTGTTGTAGCCCTTGGGGGCTTTTTGTTTGGCTTTGATACAGCCGTAATTTCCGGAGCGGAAAGATCTTTGGAAATATTATGGAACCTTACTGTCATCCAACAAGGTTTAACGGTTTCAATTGCTCTTTTTGGAACTGTGTTTGGCGCTTTGTTTGGCGGGTGGCCGTCCGATAAATATGGGAGAAAAAATACGCTCTTCTTTATTGCAATTTTATATTTTGTTTCTGCGGTAGGCTCCGCGGTAGCCACAGATTGGTATGTGTTCCTATTCTTCAGGTTTATTGGTGGTATAGGAGTAGGAATTTCTTCTGTAACCGCTCCATTGTACATTTCGGAAGTGGCCCCCGCAAAGTCGAGAGGAAAACTCGTTGCCTTGTTTCAATTTAATATTGTTTTTGGGATCCTCATCGCCTATTTGTCTAATTATTTGTTGGCGGGTTCGGGGCCTCAGGATTGGCGTTGGATGTTGGGTGTAGAAGCTTTTCCGGCATTAGCTTTTTTAATAGCTTTGTTTTATGTGCCTGAAAGTCCCAGATGGCTTATCTTAAAAAGAGGTAAGGTTGAAGAAGCAAGAAAGACTTTACAGATTGCAAATCCAAATGAAGACATCACTACGCTTGTGGCTGATATTCAGCAATCTGCTTATGAAGAACCGGGATATAAAAAAGTGAACTTTTTTTCATCAAAGTATAAAACGCCCATTACACTGGCTGTACTGATGGCAATTTTTAATCAGGTTTCAGGTATAAATGCCATTATCTACTATGCGCCACGTATTTTCGAAATGGCTGGTTTAGCAAAAGACTCAGCTTTGCTTTCTTCTGCTGGAATAGGGTTGGTAAATCTTATTTTTACCATGTTAGCCTTATATTTAATCGACAATTTTGGAAGAAAAAAGCTGATGTTGGTAGGCTCTGTGGGTCTGATCATTACGTTGGGGTTTGTTGCAAAAGCTTTTTATTTTGAAGAGTTTGAAAGCTTTGCCGTTCCCATTTATTTGTTCGTTTACATTGGATTCTTTGCTTTTTCGCAAGGTGCGGTTATTTGGGTATTTATTTCCGAGATATTTCCCAACAAGGTGCGGGCATACGGCCAGTCGCTGGGGAGTTTTACGCACTGGTTTATGGCTGCTTTGGTAGCTTTTGTTTTTCCCTACGTGATTGATACTTTTGGTGCGGGCAATACCTTTATGTTTTTCTGTGGGATGATGGTCTTACAACTGGTTTTTGTGATAAGATTAATGCCAGAAACTAAAGGAACTTCTCTCGAACAACTGGAGAAAAAGGTTGTGAAGAGCTAATCTGTTGCTTTTCCATAATATATTGAGCGCTGACTAATCCGCCAGAATATTAAATAATTCAAGGTTGAGATAGTAGTGGTGACCTTGCATGGTGCGTTTTTCTAGGACACCAATTTTAGCCAGTTCATTTAGGTATGCCCGGGCCGTATTTTCAGCGTACAATCCGGCATCAGTCAAATGTTTTACCTTTGTATAGGGTTGGGTAAAAATTATCTGAATGAGCTGATCAGGTCTTTTGATGCTGGTATCTTTTTCAACGACTTCGAGAATAGCATCTTTCGCGGCAATTATATTGTTGATCTTCTGGAACGTTATGATAGAAGTAGATTCTACCGCCCTTAACATATAAATGATCCAATTTTTCCAATCTCCCCGTTGGGAAACCCCTGCGAGGCCTCCATAATAATCGTTCTTGTTTTGAATAATATACTTGCTTAAAAATAGGATAGGGTAATCCAGCAGACCTTTTTGCGTAAGATAATGAATATTAAAAACTCTTCCTGTTCTTCCATTGCCATCCCTGAAGGGGTGAATGGCTTCAAACTGAAAATGTCCGATAGCCATTTTAAGCAGTGGGTCTACGGGAAAACGTTCATCATCATTTAAGAAATCTACAAGATTTTCCAATTTTGCTTCAATAACTTTTTCTCCCCGCGGCGGTGTGTAAATAGGTTTTCCGGCATTGGGACCGCTTCCCCCCTGGCTTATAAAGGTTTGGGAAAACGGCGGGCGTAAACTTTCATTTGTTTTCCTTAATTCCCGACATACTTTTATAAAGTAATTGATATCGAAACCGGGTTTCCCTTTTAAATATTCATAACCTTTCCATAAGGCCTCTCGATATCTCAGAACTTCTTTGGCCGGACCGTCTATTTGTTCCTCCTTTTGCTCACTGTATGCTTTGTAAAGCTCATCGTCGGTGGTGAAAATATTTTCAATCGCACTTGAAGCTTTTGCTTCCTGCAAGCTTATTGAATTTATTAAGAGGCCCTGATTGGGTATGGCAATGCTCCTTCCATGTAATTTCGCCAAAGCTTCCTTTGCTTTTCCAAGCTGTTCGTATATTTCGACTGTGCGATAAAGTTCTTGGGAGATCGGAAGTTCAGGAAGTTGATTCCAAGGCTTATTTCGATCTGGATTGATGGAGTACAATGGTTCGTTTGACATTAAAAAGAATTGATATTAATGTTTGATTGTAATTAGACCTCAAAGATAAAGGTTTTTTATTTACCAAACATTAAAAATATCCAAAATTAATGTTTAATATCGAGATTGACCTTAAAGT
>CAMPJM010000121.1 GCA_946886805.1 uncultured Flammeovirgaceae bacterium
AATCTTTTTAATTCTAATAGGAGGCTATATCTTCTATACATCTAAGCAAATAGGAATATAACTCCAATTCGTTCAAGAATCAAATAGCCTTCAGTTGGTGCATGGAAATCGCCTTTAAAAGAATAAGCCTGAAAGGCTGACATTATTCCTGCGATATAATGCCACCCCTTCGGGATTTAGAGGCAGATTCTTTGCCTTTTTATAATAGTGTCACCCGCCCAACCCCTCTTTCTTTAGCGAAGGCAAGGGAGCGGCAAGCAAATCTTCATTTTCGATGAATTCTATCGTAAAATTTGATTTATCCCAACAGCCTATAATCCTAAATTCCTTACCGCCATTTCATTAAATAAAGTTAAATTGCACGCTCTTTCCAAGAACCTTTAAATTGTAAGAAGTAAATGAATATAGATCCTAATACCAAAAAAAATGCTATTTATTCACTTTTTTTGGTAATAATATTGGCTGGAATATGGTGGTACAGAGATCACCAAAACCAGGAGGACACAAGCCATAAAGTTGAGATCTCGGGACGAACCATGGGGACAACTTATAATGTCAAATACTTTAATGAAGACAAAACTGACTACAAAGCAGGCATAGATTCCTTACTCGCTGCTTTAAACCAGTCTCTCTCTACTTACATTCCCGACTCTGAGATCAGCAGGTTCAATGAAGGCACGATTCTTAAATATGAATCACGATTTTTTTATCCGGTCTTGAAAAAAAGCCATGAAGTTTATAAAAATACAGACGGAGCTTTTGATCCAACTGTAGGACCGTTGGTGAATGCCTGGGGATTTGGTCCCGAGAGCGGACAAATACCTGATTCTGCCACTGTAGATTCATTGCTGAATTTTGTGGACTTCGATAGCCTCTTTTTTGATACTATCTCTATATGCAAATTGAAGAAAGGGATAAAATTGGATTTCAGTGCAATTGCAAAAGGTTATGGTGTAGATGTGGTAGCCGACTATCTAAAAGACAAAGGGATAGAAGATATGATGGTTGAAATAGGAGGCGAGGTTTATTGCCACGGTAGAAACGAAAATGGGAAAATGTGGAAAATTGGAATTGAAAACCCAAATTTTCAGGAAGAGGGAGACAGGTTATTAGCGACGGTAAAGCTTGATAATATGGCATTGGCTACTTCGGGAAATTATCGGAATTTTTACGAGGTAGATGGGAAAAAGTATTCTCATACTATAAATCCAAAAACCGGGTATAATGTTCAGCATAGTTTGTTAAGTGCTTCTATATTTGCTAAGAATTGTATGACGGCTGATGCTTATGCCACCGCCTGCATGGTAATGGGTTTTGAAAAGTCCAAAGCCTTGCTTACTGAAGACGAAAATCTGGAAGGTTATTTTGTTTATAGCGACGAAGCTGGAAATATAAAAACTTATATGACCGACGGGATCAAAAACTTTATTTCAGAATAGCAATATTTATACCCGACTTTATACCCGACAATAATTACAATTAGCATGCAAGAAACCAGGGAATGGTTTGGTGATTGGTTTAATTCACCTTATTACCATATTTTATACAAACATAGAGATTATGCAGAAGCAAGGTTGTTCATCAATAACCTTGATCAATTATTGCATTTTAATCCCGATCAAAAGTTTCTGGATTTGGCTTGTGGAAAAGGCAGACATGCTATATTTCTAAACGAAAAAGGTTTGGATGCAGTAGGAGTGGATTTGTCTCCCCAAAATATCCACGAGGCGAAACAACATGAAAATGAAAAATTGCATTTTTATGTGCATGACATGAGAGAGGTTTTCCGAATTGAAGAGTTTGATTATGTGCTTAACCTCTTTACAAGCTTCGGTTATTTTGAAACCGAAGCTGAAAATGAAAGAGCCATCTCAGCAACAGCAACTGCTCTAAAAAAGGACGGATGTTTTATTATCGATTTCCTAAATCCAACGCTCGTCATAAATAACATGGTTTTATGTGAAAAGAAAACTATTGATGGCATTGATTTTTCTATTTCAAGGAAATACAGTGAGGGTTATATTTATAAAGACATAGAATTTAAGGTAGAGGGAAAAGATTATTATTTTCAGGAACGTGTTCAGGCTATTTTTAAAGACAAATTTCTGCAATACTTTAAAAATGCCGGGCTATCTTTAAAACAAACCTTTGGCGATTATAATTTAAATCCATTTAACGAAAAGGACTCTCCAAGAATGATATTTTTACTTCAAAAGTAACCAGGCAAAATGATGATCTGGGATATTTTAACACTTTTCTTATCTGCACTTTTAGCCGGATTACTGGTTTTTTTAGTGCCAAAAGTAAGTACCCTTACTTTTAAATTAACGCTTGTTTTTGCAGGGGCATATTTATTTTCCATCACCATCATTCATTTACTACCCGAAATATTTACTGCCTCGGAAGATCCATCTTTTATCGGCTTTTTTATATTGATTGGCTTCTTTATGCAAATAGTCCTGGCTCAATTCACCTCAGGAGTAGAACATGGACACATTCACCAACACTCGCACGAGCATAATGGGGACAGTTTTTCAGCTGGCACTTTACTAATTGCATTGTGTTTTCATGCTTTTATGGAAGGGACCTTATTGGCTCATCCTTCGGGCCATATCCATCAACATGACACCCAGGCTTTGCTATTGGGAATTGTGCTGCATAAAATGCCCGCCGCTTTTGCTTTGATGTCAGTTTTGCGATCGCAGTTGTCAAGCAATAAAAAAGCTTTATTTTTTCTTTTACTATTTTCTATAGCATCTCCGGCGGGCACACTGGTGAGTTCTCATTTTCATGACCTGGTACTAATTACCGATAACATATTTCTAATAGTTTATGCTATTGTGTGTGGTAATTTCTTGCACATTTCAACTACCATATTCTTCGAAAGCAGTCCCGAGCATCGTTTCCATTTCAAGAGATTGCTCACCAGTCTCGCAGGCGCGCTACTAGCAGTCATAGCCGAACTACTGATTTAATTTCCTTTTCCCTCTTATGTCAATTCTTGAGGGGACGAATTTTTAGTGGTTGCAAGTGAAAGAAATTTAAGTCAGGCAATACAAGCGGCAGAAAGAAAAAGGAAACTGATTCAAAAGAATTTGTTTTCTGTTGAAGGAATAAGCCATCAGTTAACAGTGTGTTGTGGTGTTGCTGAATTCAAGAAGAATGATGACTACACATCATTTACAGATAGAGTAATTAGAAGCACTTAACGCAGCAAAGAAAATTCAGGGAAAAAATAACACAAAATCAATTGCATAAATGCCACTCCAACTCCAATACGCATCCGACCTTCATCTGGAATTCCCTGCCAACAAGGAATTCCTAAAGCAGCATCCTTTGCAGCCATTGGGTAATGTATTGGTATTGGCGGGTGATATTGTGCCTTTTGCGATAATGGGTATGCACAAGGATTTTTTCAGTTATGTGGCAGACCATTTTGAAACCACCTATTGGCTTCCGGGAAATCATGAGTATTACCATTTTGATATAGCCGAGAAAGGTGGTATGGTGCATGAGCAAATCTGTAGCAATGTGTTTTTGGTGAACAATACTTCGGTGGTGCATGAAAATACCAAGCTGATATTCTCTACCCTTTGGAGTAAAATCAGTCCCGGACATCAATGGCAAATTGAAAGAAGCCTGAACGATTTTCATCTCATCAAACACAAGGGCTTTCGATTTTCAGCAGAACAATACAATCAATTGCATGAGGAAAGTTTGGCATTTATTCAGAACGAATTAAAGCACACCAAGGAAGAAAAATTGGCTATTTTCACCCACCATTGCCCTACTTTTTTGAACTATCCCGAGCAATACAAAGGCGATGTGCTGAATGAAGCTTTTGCCGTGGAATTATATGACCTGATTGATGCATCGGGCATTGCTTATTGGGTGTACGGTCATCACCACAGCAACACGCCCGATTTCGGCATTAGAAATACCAAACTCATTACCAATCAGTTGGGCTATGTGCAGAGGAATGAGCATGGGCTATTTGAAGCCAATAAATGCATTGAATTATTATGAAAATCAGAATAATAAACCTATAATTGCACAATAAAGTTGATTTCTTTATCAAGCAGAAGTAGGTTTATTATGGAACATAAAATGAAGAAAACGCTCGGATATATACAGGAAACGCTAGGCATACGGGCCACAGCAATCCCAATAGCCAAAAGCTATCTGGACAGGTTACCCATGTATATCCATGAAACATATAAATTGTACAAAACTGATTTTTTCAATACAGAAATCATCCTGGCTGAACTGAGAACCGAAGAAGAACTGAGTATTCAACGAACCGAAAAACAGGTTCAGCAAATCAAAATTCTGTTAAATCAGAAAGTGGTGGTGGTATTGGAAAACGTACAAGCATACAACCGCAAACGTCTGATTGAAAAAGGGATCAATTTTATCGTTCCCGGGAAACAACTGTACTTGCCCGACCTGCTGGTGGACTTAAGAGAGAGCTACACCCATCCCAAAGCGAAGCAAAAAAATGAAACCCTGCTGCCGTCCGCACAGTTTCTGCTGATTTACCACATTATCCATCGACACAATAAGTGGAAACTGGAAGAACATCCCTTTAAAGAAATTGCTCAAAAATTAGGCTATACGCCTATGGCCATTACTAACGCCATTGACAATTTGAAATGCCATGAATTGGTAGAAGTGCAGGGCGAAAAGGAAAAGTTCATCCGTTTTCGTAAGGACAGACATGAGTTATGGAACATAGCACATCAGCAAAACCTGCTGGTGAATCCGGTAATCAAAACCGTATTTGTGGATGAGAAGCCGAAAGACTTATTTCTATTACAAAGCAACGCATCTGCCCTGCCGGAATACACCGACCTGAATCCAAGTAAACAGCAGTATTACGCCATTGAGAAAACTGTTTTTTATGGTTTGCAAAAAAGCAATGCTCTGGTAAACCCGAATGAATACGAAGGGAAATATGCCCTAGAGGTATGGAAGTACAACCCATTGACCTTAGTAGATGAACTGCCCAATTACTTAGCGGTAGTGGATCCACTTTCGTTATATCTGAGTGTAAAAGACAGCAGAGACGAACGAATTGAAATGGCATTAGACCAAATTTTAGAAAAATATATATGGTAAGAGGATTAGACATGTTTAAAAAATACTTTGAGCAATACCCCGATAACTACGTGATTATTGGCGGTACTGCCTGCGATATTATTATTGATGAAGCAGGTTTTGTTCCAAGAGCCACAAAGGATATTGACATCATTTTGGTAGTAGAAGCATTAAGCACCGCTTTTGTAAAACAGTTTTGGAAATTCATCAATGACGGCAAGTATCGACAACGGGAAAAGAGCAATGATGAAAGAGAATACTACCGATTCATAAAACCGGAGAACACAAACTTCCCCCATCAAATAGAACTATTTTCAAGAACTCCCGATGTAATTGTACTGGAAGGTGAGGCACATCTCACACCCATTCCTGTAGATGATGATCTTTCCAGTTTATCCGCTATTCTATTGAACGATGACTATTACAATTACATGATAGAGCATAGTCAGGTAGAAGATGGATTGCACCATGCCAATATTGAAGCATTAATATGCCTGAAGGCAAAAGCATTTTTGGAAATAAAGGAAAGAATTGAAAATGGAAGTAAAGAAGATGCAAAGCAAATGAAAAAGCACAAAGCCGATGTGTTTCGATTAACCGTTATGCTCACTCCAGAATCGGATTTTGATTTGCCGGAAACTATGCAGCATCATGTCAATCAGTTTGCTGAATTGACAGCAACCGAATTCCCGGACAAAGCCATTTTCAAAGAAATGGGATTGGGCAACATTGACCCGAATAGTGTATTTCAGCAATTCAAAAAATCATTCAACGTAAGCGTAAATGAAGCATAGCAATTACGAGATAAAAACATGTTAAGAAAACCCCACTTTTCTATACACGACACAAAAGAAATTGAAAAGTAGTGAAACACCAAGTTTTAAAGAAGACCATATCAGCCAGACTCCGGCAATGCAGATGCTGGTAAATTTGGGCTATACCTATTTAAGTCCGGCAGAAGCCGAAAGGTTAAGAGGGGCAAAACTACCAAATTTCAGGACAATGTAATTTGCAAAGAAATTTCAACACAAACCGCTTTGCTCATTGATGAATTAATACCAAAGGAAAAATCATTTTGAATCCTGAATTGATTAAAGCACCTAAAGGCTGCATTGAATATGTAATCACTCATGAATTGTGTCACTTAATCCATCACGACCACACCCAGAAATTTATAGACTTGCAAACCAAAGAAATGAAAGACTGGGAAAAGTGGAAAATGAAATTGGAGAAATTATTAGCATGAGAAGCCCGCACATTTGCAAGCGGCATCCCACTTTTGGCAGGAAAAAAGAGTGTGCTTTTCGGCAACCCAAAAAGAAATTCATTTTTTTCTCCCACCCTTCGTTGTTTTATTTTTTTCCCACCCACTGATACGCAAACAACTGGACAAAGACAGCGGAACTTTTACTGGCAGCGACTTAGCAATGACAAAAAGAACGAGATCAACCCTCAAAGTCTATCATGGTTGTTTATCAATAGGCAATCGAATTGTTCCGTAAAAATTAAATTTTGTGAAAGATTATTTTGTATAAATAATCTTTATTCATAATTTGAAACCTTTCGATGAATAAATTCATCCTTTACCAGAGTAAGGCTAAGCTTTAGAATCATATTTTAAACTGCACCTGGACATAAAAATCAGATAAATTTTCATTGACAAAAGTAAAATCGCAAAAATATATGGACACAAAAAAAGATAAGATGGCGTTGTACTGGAAGCGTAATTTACGGTATTTGTTTATTCTCTTAAGCATCTGGTTTATTGCGTCTTTTGTTTGTGGAATTATTGCTGTGGATGTTTTAAATGAAATAAGAATCGGCGGATTTAAGCTCGGCTTTTGGTTTGCACAACAAGGCTCTATATACATTTTTGTTATCATTATCTTCATTTATGTAAAATGGATGAATAAGCTTGACAAAGATTTCGATGTAGATGAAAAATAAAAACTGTCATCTTTGCTGAACAGAATTCATTCTGACAGCGCCTGGTAACGCTCCCTTTCAAAAAAATTTACAAGAAAAATCAATAATGGATAACCAACAAATCTGGATTTACGCAATCGTAGGCATAACATTTTTAATATATATAGGAATAGCTATTTGGTCCAGAGCAGGTTCAACAAAAGACTTTTATGTGGCGGGTGGCGGTGTTCATCCACTGGCAAATGGAATGGCTACTGCGGCAGACTGGATGTCGGCAGCATCTTTTATTTCCATGGCGGGAATTATATCATTTATAGGATACGATGGTTCTGTTTACTTAATGGGCTGGACAGGAGGATATGTATTGCTTGCCCTTTTGCTTGCACCCTATTTAAGAAAATTTGGAAAATTTACAGTACCTGATTTCGTTGGGGAACGCTATTATTCCCAAACGGCAAGGCAGGTGGCAGTTGTGTGCGCAATATTTATTTCTTTCACCTATGTAGCTGGTCAAATGAGAGGCGTGGGGGTAGTATTCTCCCGCTTTTTGGAGGTGGAAGTAAACACTGGAGTCTATATAGGAATGGCCATAGTATTCTTTTATGCGGTATTAGGAGGCATGAAAGGAATCACCTATACCCAGGTAGCACAATATTGTGTACTGATATTTGCCTACATGGTACCAGCAATTTTCATATCACTTGCCCTCACCGATAATGTTTTTCCACAGATTGGATTTGGGGCAAAAACTTCAGACGGTATGTACCTTCTTGACAAATTGGATGGACTAAACAAGGAGCTGGGCTTTGCTGCTTATACCGAAGGGAAGAAAAGTTTATTGGACATATTTTTTATAACGGCGGCTTTAATGGTCGGCACAGCGGGGCTTCCACATGTAATTGTGCGTTTTTTTACAGTACCTAAAGTAAAAGACGCCAGGATTTCTGCAGGTTACGCACTGGTGTTCATAGCCATTTTATATACTGCTGCCCCGGCAGTGGGGGCATTTGCCCGTACGAATCTTATAGACACCGTAAGTAATACCGTGTATGAAGATGTACCTGAATGGTTCAATACATGGGAGAAAACCGGATTGATTGTATTTACCGACAAAAATGAGGATGGCAAAATTCAATATTATAACGATGCTAATACCAGCCCTGCATTTCAGGAGAAGGTAGCGGCCAACAATTGGCAAGGAAATGAATTGCACATAGACAATGACATTATGGTTTTGGCAAATCCAGAAATAGCCGGTCTGCCAAACTGGGTAATAGCATTGGTGGCTGCAGGCGGTTTAGCAGCAGCATTGTCTACCGCGGCTGGCCTTTTATTAGTAATTTCAACCTCTATCTCTCATGATTTTATAAAGAAGGCAATAAACCCCAATATTTCTGAGAAAGGGGAATTAATTGCTGCAAGAGTGGCTGCGGCAGTAGCAGTTGTCATTGCAGGATATTTTGGAATACATCCTCCGGGATATGTAGCTGCTGTAGTCGCTTTTGCATTTGGGCTGGCTGCTTCCTCCTTTTTTCCGGTAATTATTATGGGCATCTTTTCAAAAAGGATGAATAAAGAAGGGGCTATTGCCGGTATGATAGTGGGGCTACTCTTTACATCGTCCTATATCATGTATTTTAAATTTATTAATCCGGCCGCTAACTTGCCTGAAAATTGGTGGTGGGGAATCTCCCCTGAAGGTATAGGTACCCTAGGCATGCTGCTCAATTTTATTGTGGCAATAACAGTTGCTTATTTTACTCCTCCCCCCCCTGCTGCGGTACAGGAGATTGTGGAAGATATCAGATTCCCAAGAGGTTCGGGGGCAGCGCAGGAACATTAGAAAATAATTCTAACTTTTTAAACAGCGTTGAATGGGACAACCCCTTTCAAAAGTTTGAAGCACCTTCAGAAAATTAAAAAAATTAGTAAATTCACGGTTAAGGAAAATTGTGGTTGTTAAACATTTAATATAAGTAAATATCTATACCATGACTGACAACAGAATCAGAACTATAGAGGAATATAATGCCGCCTACAAAAGAAGTGTTGATCATCCTGAAGAATTTTGGGCTGAAATTGCTGAATCGTTCACCTGGAGGAAAAAATGGGATAAGACCCTGGAATGGAATTTTACAGAACCGGATGTCAAATGGTTTATCAATGGCAAATTAAATATTACAGAAAATTGCCTTGACCGCCATTTAAAGACCCGGGGAAATAAACTTGCCCTTATTTGGGAGCCAAACGACCCTAAAGAAAGATATATTCGATATACCTATAAAGAGTTGCACGAGAAAGTTTGTCAGTTCGCAAACGTTTTAAAAAACAATGGAGCTAAAAAAGGAGACCGGATCTGCCTTTATATGCCTATGATTCCCGAGCTAACTATAGCTGTACTAGCCTGTGCACGAATCGGTGCGGTACATTCAGTGATATTTGCTGGCTTTTCTGCTAATGCTATCGCTGACAGAGTTATTGATGCCTCTTGTAATATTGTTATAACCACTGATGGTTTAAATAGAGGTACCAAACAAATTCCAGTAAAGAGGGTGGTAGATGAGGCGCTGGAGAATTGTCCAACTGTAAAAAAAGTAATAGTTGTAGAACGGCTTGAATGGGGAGTAA
>CAMPJM010000122.1 GCA_946886805.1 uncultured Flammeovirgaceae bacterium
GTTAAAAAAGGACAAAAAATAAAAAGAGGAGAATGCATTGGTTATGTCGGCAATACAGGCAGGTCTACTGCTCCCCACCTTCATTATGAAATCATTAAAGATGGCCAAAAGATAAATCCTGTACATTACTTCTACAAAGACATTAATGATGAAGAATTCGAGAAATTATTGGAATTGGCATCGAAAGAAAATCAATCTTTGGGATAGATAGGGGTTGAGCTAGGTTTTAGAGATTAGGTTTTGGGTCTTAGAAAAGAGCAGTTGGCGGTTAGCAGTTAGTCGTTGTAGATTTTAGACAGGAGACAGAAGATGGAAATGAGATCAAGCGGAATAGCTGAGGTGTAAATGTCAAGTATTTTTATTGTTGAGAACAAGACGTCTCAAATCACAGGCAAAGTAAAGGGATGCCCTTACGGGAAAGGTGCTTCTATTTAATTATACTACTTTAGGGATTATTCTACGTTGGTACGGTTTTACTGTGGCCGAAATAACTGAAAAAACAACCCATAACACACCTTCCCGGACCTGTTCCGGGATCCCTTACAAATAACAACCGAAGCTTCACTTTTTGGTCTTTGAAAATGCTCTCTTCCCAAAAATATTACCTAATCCTGGAAGTGGGAAGATCCAGAATTGAAGATGGAAGCAGTGAGCAAAGGGTAAAAAGCTGAGGACGATTCGCGCATCTAAACGTCATCACTTCGGGAGCGGGATGATTTCAAAAAAATTTATTTCAACATTTTTTTCTTATAAATAGCTTAATCCGCATCACCGAAGAATAGGCATTGGGCAAAACATATTAAATACCAGAGAGAAGTAGCTGAGCCTTCTAGAATTCGCCTGTAATTTCCCTTCTTTTATCAATATTTTTTAATGCATATCTACTTGAATAAGTGGACGTAAAGTAACTACCTTTACACCAAATATGTAGCAATTATTGATTTATGCCTTACAAAGAAAAACTTATTGAAAAGAAGTATTATACTATTGGCGAGGTCGCAGCTCAATTTAAAGTAGCTACTTCTTTAATTCGCTTTTGGGAAACAGAATTCGATAGTATAAAACCCAAGAAAAACCGGAAGGGAAACCGCCAGTTTACCAATGAAGACATAGAAAATGTAAGGCTTATCTACCACCTTGTAAAAGAAAAAGGGTACACGCTCCAGGGAGCAAAAGAAATGCTGAAAAACGGCATTTCAGAACAGCAGGATAACTTGGAAATAATTTCTACTTTGAAAGAACTTCGTAAGTTTTTAGTGGATTTAAAAAGTAAACTTCCGGGTTAGGTTTTGGGTCTTGGGTATTTGGAATAGTTTTATGAATAAGCATTGCCTCAATGATCCCCATTAGGATGTAAAAAACAGTGTGTAAATGACACCAAAATTAATCTTCCCATAGGAACGCATTATTCTTTCTATAATTTCATTTTTTATATATTTAGCAGATATTAACTGTCCTGAATTTCCACAAATAAAACCAGCTCTTTAACAGTGTCATCAGAAAAATTTTACCAGGTTGCTTTGAGTTTAATCCCAGGAATTGGAAATGTACTCACAAAACAATTAATTAGTTATTGTGGATCGGCTAAAGAGGTGTTTAAGACCAACAAAAGCAAATTAAGCAAAATTCCTGGCATTGGAGAGAAAATTGCTGATTCTATCACTGACAATGAGCCGTTTGCCATGGCTGAGCAGGAATTGAAACGCTGTGAAGAACATGGAATAAATATTCGGTTTTATACTGATCCGGATTACCCCAGCAGACTAAAGCAAATTGCTGATGCCCCGCCTCTTTTATATTGCAAGGGCAATTTTAATTTCAACACCCAGAAAGTATTAGCAATAGTAGGCACCAGAAAAGCCACCGAATATGGCAAAGAAGCTATTGAACAGTTGATGCCAGGCATTGCCAAACATAACCCTCTGATTGTTAGCGGGCTTGCCTATGGAATAGATATCTATGCCCATAGAAGTGCTGTGAAACATAAAATCCCAACCATTGGTGTTCTGGCAAGTGGGCTCAACGTAATTTATCCGGCAGTGCACAAAGACACTGCAATGTATATGTTAGAGCACGGTGGTTTGGTAAGTGAAAATAGACTGGACTCAAAACCCGATTTCCATAAATTTCCCGAAAGAAACAGAATAATTGCGGGAGTGGCTGATGCGACACTTGTAATTGAAGCAGCTAATAAAGGAGGTGCTTTAATTACTGCAACACTGGCCACGTCGTATAAAAGAAAGCTTTTTGCGGTACCGGGAAATATATCCAATCCTTATTCCCAAGGTTGTAATGAACTTATAAAATCTGGTAAAGCTGAGGTATTAACTCAAATAGAGGATTTGGAAAGGATAATGGAATGGAAAGCGGATGGAAAGATTGAAAAGAAAGAAACACAAATTCCGAAAGGATTATCCAATGAAGAACATTCGCTGGTGCAAGTTTTAATAAACAATAATAATGAGTTAGTTATCGACGAGCTTAGTTGGAAGTCTCAGGTTCCGGTAAGCAAGCTTGCTTCATTATTATTGCAAATGGAATTCAAAGGATATATCAAATCCCTACCTGGTAAAAGATTTAGGTTAAACAAGGTCTGATATTGCGCCGACTGGGTTTTTCCACCTCCCGAAGAAATTTTCATATATCCTTCTTTCGAATGGTAATTTCTTTGTTTTGCCATCAAAAAAACACCCCGCCATAAAAGGACAGGGTATTTTATATTAAATCTGAGTAAACTTATCGCTCCCCTCCCAAATTTAGCAGGCTGCTCATATCTGTAATTGTATACTCTGATGTATCAAAAATAGCTTCGTCAACTTCACCAACTTTCAAGTCGATCACCTTCATTTCATATTCTTCATCCTTGCTTTTGTGCTTTGAGTAGGTTTCCATTGCAAAACCATCAATGTCTCCAAATTTTGGCATTTTAGATTTAGAGTCCTTCTTAATATTTAGGAAAGAAAATATCTTCTCAAAGTCTAAATCCACTTCCTCTGTTATCCATGCATGTCCTTTGTAATCAGACGACTCTATTAGATATTTTTTGCAATCATAGCCATCGATGGTTCTAGTTTCATTTGTAGCTTCTATTGTAGCATCAAAGCCATCTAACTCTTTAGAATCCAATTTGAAGCTTGGCATTTTCATTTTCATACCAGTTCTCTCACCATTTTGGTCTATCAAAGTAGTCATGGTTTTATCTTCGATATCATAAATCATAACTGTGTTTTGCTCATCTTCCATCTCTGGTTTGATCGCTATCTGACCATGATTTAAATAATAAGTCATCCTCATAGGACTATTTTTCGAAGGTTTGCCCTTTTTCTTGTCAGTAATCTCCATTGTAAAAGTGGCAACTTCAACATCTTCTAATGAAGCAATTTTATCGATGGTTTCGACTTCGTCTTCTGTTATAGAATTTTCTTCTGCGAAGAGGGAAGAATTTTCGAGGATCAATAAAGCTAAAACACTGAAAAAAAGTAGGGATGTAACTAAGGCTTTCATAATACTTAAATTGTTTAAGTGAATGGATTTAGATTTGAATAAATAAAAAATCTATAAATATAAATATACAAATATTCTTTTTACATTTATGGATAGCTATGCGTGAATTTGCTGAGATTAAAATTATTTCTGGCGGAATAAAACATTATATTCAGAAAACATTGTTGTTGTATCAATGGATTATTATCAAATTTTAGGTGTTGACCGAAATGCTTCCGAAAAAGATATAAAGCTAGCCTACAGAAAGTTAGCTAAAAAATATCACCCTGACAAAAATGTGGGTGAAAAGGAAGCAGAGGAAAAATTCAAACGGATTACTGAGGCATATAATGTTCTTTCTAACGCGTCTCATAAAGCTATATATGAATTTTCAGACAATAGCCCGAATCAGCCGTGGGTAAATACCTTCACATTCGAAGAAAACTTGAAGAATTCTAAAAATCGTAAGAATAAATCCGGCACCTTTGACTATAATAAATCAAATAAACAGAAGAGAAATTCAAAAAAGACAAAAATCCTAGCGGGGATCTCCGTTTTTATTATTTTGGTGATTTTGGGATCAATTGCCTACACAATGGTTAATTATTCTTCAAAATATTATTATGGAATTGGCATAGAACAGTACGAAGAAAAACAATATTCTGCTGCCTTGGATAACCTTGAAAGTTCTCTTACTTTGTTCGGAACGAATAATACAGCTGCATTTCTATTAATCGGAAAGATTTTGACTCATCAGTACCGGGATTATAACAGAGCAATTTATTATATAGACAAAGGCCTGGCAATTGCAGGTAATAATAATTTAAAAGCCGAATTATATTATTTAAAAGGAAAATGCCTGAAGAGCCAGAAGAAATTCAGAAGTGCCTATGTAAATTATAAGTTGGCAGCAGTTATGGATTTACGTATCGATAGTTTATACCATGATCTTGCAGAGCTTAATTGCTTCGTATTTAAAAACTACGAAGACGCGATAAAATATTTCAATACTTTAATTAGCATCAATCCATCGTTTTTGGATGGGTATCTTGGTAGAGCTTTTAGCTATCAAAAAATTGGCGAACACCAAAAAGCAGTAACTGATTTGAAATATTTTATAGAAAACGATACAAAAAACGGAACAGCATTTTACTTGAAGGGGATTTCCGAAATTGCTCTGAATCATCCTAAAACTGCTTGTGCAGATTTTCAAAGGGCCTTAAATTTAGATGTGAAAGGTGCTTCACGGCTAATTGCAAAGCATTGCAAATAAGCCATAAGTCCTTTTAGTAAAAAACGGATTTTACCATTGAAATACTACCCTTTAACGCTTCCCAATTTAAATTTAGTTGGATATCCTGCTCTTGCAAATATCTTATTATAGTTTGGGTGGCCATATTCCCTACCAATTCATCTTTGGCAAATGGACAACCGCCCAATCCATTCAAAGCACCGTCAAACCTGTTACAACCCGCTAAATAAGCAGCCTCAATCTTTTCTATAGCATTTAAGGGATTGCTATGTAAATGAGCACCAAACTCAATTTTAGGATATTCAGCTTTTAGGTTGGTAAAAACCTGTGAAATAAGGGCTGGATTGGCAACCCCAATGGTATCAGACAATGAGATGATTCCTATTTTGAGTGAGTTTAGCTTATTTACAAATTGAAGGACTTCATCCGCATCATAAGGATCGTCATACGGATTTCCAAACCCCATAGAGATATAGACTACCAATGTTTTACCCGCTTTTATACAACTGTTCTGGATATTTTCTACAGCATTAAAAGCCTGAAGAATAGATTTGTTGGTATTCCTTTGTTGAAAAGTCTCGGAAATGGACAATGGGAACCCTAAGTAATTGATGGCAGGGTATTTTAAGGCATCTTCTGCCCCTCTTCCGTTTGCAATAATTGCCAAAAATTTAGAAAGACTATTTTCAATGTCAAGCTTTTCCAAAACTTCGGCAGTGTCTTTCATTTGAGGCACAGCTTTAGGAGAAACAAAACTGCCAAAATCTATGGTGTCAAACCCAACTTTCAAAAGCTGATTTATATACTTTATCTTCGATTCCGTAGGGATAAACTGGTGAATCCCCTGCATGGCATCTCTAGGACATTCTATAATTTTCATAAATATGATTTAATATATATATTATAAAACGGTATCCGCATTGCTAAAGATAAGAGATCAAGGAATTTTTACACTAAAACACGAGCGGACGCTCGCGCTAGCATCTAAAAAGGTCTGCTGTAGTTTTAAGGGATCCTGGAACAGGTCCGGGAATGTCTGTTATCGAGTTTTTTGGTTGTTAGCTTCAGTGTTACTGTAATAAAGTAGACTGTAGCAGGATTAATGTCGGCGGACGGCTGAGAATGTTTCTAGTTTATTCTTTGTATATATTTGACAAAGGCTTGGAAAAAGAGCAAGCCGTCCGACCGTTCAATGCCTATACTTAAACTGCTAAAAGATAGCAGAAGCCACTTTTTGAACTGAGGCAGATTTTCCCATTGAATAGAAATGTAAACATGGCACGCCAAACTTTACCAACTCTTTTGACTGCTGGATAGCCCATTCCACACCAACCTGTGCTGCTTCGGTATTATCTTTACACTTTTCGATTGCTGCCACAAGATCATCTGGAATATCCATATAAAAAAGTCGGGGAAGAACATTTACCTGAGATTTGGCAGTAATCGGTTTTAAACCTGGGATTATTGGAACGTTAATGCCCTCTTCCCTGCATGAATTTACAAAATCAAAATACTTTTGGTTATCAAAAAACATTTGAGTCACGATATAATTGGCTCCGCTATCGATCTTCTGCTTCAAATAACGTAAATCAGCTTTTTTATTGGGTGCTTCAAAGTGTTTTTCGGGATAACCTGCCGCACCAATGCAGAAATCTGTCGGAAAAACATTCTCCTGCTCACTTGCCAAATAACTTCCTCTGTTCATATTCACTACCTGCTTTATCAAATCTACAGCGTAGTTGTGGCCGTTCGGTTCTGGTCTAAAGCAAGGTTCTGATTTTATAGGATCACCCCTAAGTACCAAAACATTTGTGATGCCCAGAAAATTTAAATCAATTAGCGCATTTTCCGTTTCTTCCCTGGTGAAACCACCACAAATTATATGCGGAACCGTATCCACATCATAGCGATGGGTAATAGCAGCACAAATCCCTACGGTTCCCGGTCTTTTTCGAATAGAAGCCTTTTCCAACAAACCATTTTCCCTTTTCTTGTAGACAAACTCCTCTCTATGATAAGTAACATCTATAAAAGGGGGTTTGAACTCCATTAAAGGATCTATATGTTTGAAAAGATTATCTATGCTTTCTCCTTTTAGCGGAGGCAGTACTTCTAGAGAAAAAAAAGGCTTTTTAGCCTGCTCAATATGCTCGGTAACTTTCATCGTAATTTTTTTGCTATTTGGTTTTTGCTATACATATTTTTCTTGAGGACGCTTTCCTGCACGGATCCAGCTCGTGCCGGGGGGTGAACCCTAGACCTTGAACTTAAACTTTAAATGCGCTTCAGAACGCACCTACGGACCGTATTCCCGTTATTTACATTTTTCTATAAACAGTTGGCCCCTCTGGGGCATGGAGCAGTGTCTTTTTTTTATTCACAGCGATTAAAACATCTGAACAGGCTACAACCTTGAACTTTGAACTCTACATTAAACTCTGAACTTTAAACGCACTTCACGACCAGGACGCACCTACGGTGCGTGTTCCCATTATGAAAATTTTTCTATAAACAGTTTGCCCCGCTGGGGCCTGGGGTAGTGGTAATTGTTCCCATTTACAGCAATTGAAACAATCGAACAACTGCAAACTCGTAACCCTAAACCTTGAATTTTTGAACCCTGAACTTTGAACCTTAAACTTCCAACCTTAAACAAGCTTTCTATTTTCCATTTTCCATTTTCAATTTTCCACACTTTAAGCCGGCCGTAAAATTTCCACATCGTAATTTAAGTTAGGCGACAACCACCTTTCCAAATCCTCCAAAGGCATGTTTTTCCTTTTTGCCATATCTTCTACCTGGTCCTTTAGTATTTTACCCAGTCCAAAATACTTGGCCTCCGGACTTGCATAATACAAACCACTGACCGAGGAAGCGGGATACATCGCTAAATTTTCAGTTAAGGTTATTCCGGACTCCTTCTCAGCATCTAACAGATTAAAGAGCGTGATTTTTTCTGTATGGTCAGGACATCCAGGGTATCCTGGCGCCGGTCTTATGCCCTTATACTTTTCTTTTATCAAAGATTCCTGATCCAGCACCTCTTCAGGATCGTATCCCCAGAATTCCTTCCTTACTCTCTGATGCATTAATTCTGCGAAGGCTTCAGCAAGTCTGTCAGCAAGTGCTTTGATCATAATTATATTATAATCGTCATACTCAGCTTCGTATTGCTTCAAGATCTTTTCGATACCAATTCCTGCAGTTACCGCAAACCCTCCTATATAATCGTTTATCTCACTTTCAACAGGTGCAAGAAAATCAGAAAATGCCATGTTTGGAAGCCCTTCAGCTTTTGCTCCTTGTTGCCTCAAGGTATGAAAACGGGTAAGTTCCTGTGTTCTGTCATCATCAGCATAAACAATAATTGTATCATCGTCTTCTGTATTTGCTGGATAAAATCCTATTACCGCCCGCGCTTCCAGCAATTTCTCATCAATTATTTGCTGCAAGAGTTTCTTTGCATCGTTGAAGACCCTCGTTGCCTCTTCGCCTATTCCCGGTTGCGTTAAAATTTTTGGATATCGGCCTTTTAACTCCCAGGTTTGGAAGAATGGTGTCCAATCTATAAATTCTGCGATTTCTTCTAAAGGATAATTTTCAAATCGTTTGGCACCAAAAAATGTTGGCTTGGTAATTTTCTGCTCATTCCAGTCAATTTTATACTTGTTTTCCCTCGCCTCACCAATCGAAATATATCTTTTCTCCTTATTTCTGTTTTTATGATCCGTTCTCAATTTTTCATACTCCTCTTTGATTTTTGCATAAAATTCTTCCCGGTTCTTCCCTAAAAGATCTCCGGCTACAGTTACACTTCTTGAGGCATCGTTTACATGAATGACCGTCTGGCTATAATGAGGAGCAATTTTAACAGCGGTATGAATTCTCGACGTAGTGGCACCACCAATCATCAGCGGTATTTTAAAACCTCTGTTCTCCATTTCCGCTGCCACATAAGTCATTTCGTCTAATGAAGGCGTTATTAGACCGCTTAGGCCTATTATATCTACTTCATGCTTCACGGCTTCGGAAAGTATTTTATCCAAAGGTGTCATCACCCCTAAATCTATCACCTCGTAGTTATTACAAGCCAATACTACTCCTACTATGTTTTTACCTATATCGTGAACATCCCCCTTTACAGTCGCCATCAATATTTTTCCCGCGTTAGACCGCTTTTTCCCGGCTTTCTGAGCTTCCATAAAAGGAAGCAAATGGCCAACGGCTTTCTTCATCACCCGTGCGCTTTTCACTACCTGAGGCAAAAACATTTTCCCCTGGCCAAAAAGGTCACCCACGATATTCATCCCGTCCATTAACGGGCCCTCAATTACATGCAATGGTTCTTCCGCCTTTAACCTTGCTTCTTCAGTATCTTCTATTATGTATTCAACTATCCCTTTTACCAATGAATGAGACAAACGTTCCTCCACTGGTTTTAATCGCCAGGACTCATCTTTTACTATTACTTTTCCCTTATGTTTGATGTTATCCGCAAACTCCACCAGTCGCTCTGTCCCATCAGGACTTCTATTGAAAATTACATCTTCAACAAGTTTCAACAAATCTTTAGGAACCTCCTCATACACTTCTATCATCCCGGCATTTACTATGCCCATGTCCATTCCGGCTTTTATCGCATGGTATAAAAATGCGGCATGCATTGCTTCCCGCACCACATTGTTTCCACGGAAGGAAAAAGAAATATTACTTACCCCGCCACTAACCAGACATCCTGGTAAATTCTTTTTAATCCAGGAAACTGCTTTTATATAGTCAACAGCATAATTATTATGTTCCTCAATACCTGTAGCAATAGTTAATATATTGG
>CAMPJM010000123.1 GCA_946886805.1 uncultured Flammeovirgaceae bacterium
ATTGTATAGCTGTTCGTTTCCTTCAGCACATGCTCGCCAAATTCTAGAGAAAGCTGTGAAAGCTCCTTGTCTATTTCTCTCAGTTTCTTTTTATCGGGATCAGATAAGTTCGCTCCATTCCTGACAAAACTCTTGTATGTTTTTTCCAGAAGTGTTTTACCTTCAGCTGTAAGGTTTTTTTTAATGTTCACATCATCATTGACAGCTTTTACCCTTTGAAACAAGGCTTCATCGAGCATAATATCATTGGAAAATTCAGAAAGCAAGGGAGAAATCTCGCGGGCTATTGCCTGGATTTCATCATTGGTTTCAGCAGAGTTCAAATTAAAAAATATACTGGAAACGCTGCCTACTAGTTCACCGCTTCTTTCCAAAGCTTCTATTGTATTTTCAAAGTCTGGCTTTTCTTGGTTCGCAGTTATCTTCAATATATCTTCCTTCCCTGCTTCTATGGCTGTTTTAATTGCAGGTATAAAATGTTCGTTCTTTAATCTTTCAAATGGAGGCGTGCCAAACGGGGTGTTAAATTTTTCTAAAAGTGGATTATTCATGTTTCAGTTTTTCTTAGCGGTTAAATCATTCTCGAAATTATTTCTTCAAGAGTTAATTACCTAACAAAACGCTAAACTATTTGACTAATTTTGGTAGCAACAAATCTTTTAAATAGCTTCCATTTATTCAAGCTATCATCTTCTAACTTGCAACTTCCCCAAACCTCAACCCTAATCAACTATGGTACTCATTGAAAATAAGATAGCCGTCCTACCGATCGCTGCAATAAGCGCGCTATCCTCACAAACAGAACGCACCTACGGAACGTAATTCTCATTATTTATATTTTGCTATAAACAGGTTGCCCGCTGGGGCCTGGAGTAGCGACAACTTTTTCCATTTACAGCAATTGAAACAATAGAACAACTACAAACTCGTAACCAGCCACTCTAAACTTGGACTTTTAACCTCTATCGCCCGACAGGATGCATTTGCAGTAGTAAGTAGGTAGCGAAAACAAGTGCCAACCGAAGGGCTGGTTTTATAACAATAATTCACACCTCGCCGCTCTTGAACTGGTCGCTGTCGGGGGACAGGCGACCGGAGGTAATTGTGATCGCAGTGGTTGTTTCAGACCCCACCTCGACGAAAAACCGCCAAAAACGAAGCAGTCAGATCATCCACCAATTTTCTTTTGGATGTGGCTATTAGCCAGTCACTTGAGACTTGAACCTTTAAACCTTGAACTTGTCTAAAGTCTAACATCTAATATCTCAAGATTCCAACTCCTAAAACCCAAAACCTAATACCTAATACCTAATACCTAATACCCAAAACCTATTTAATCAAAAACTTTTCCTATATTTGACCCAATACTTTAGGGGTGTCCGAAACGGACTGAGATCATACCCTTTGTACCTGATGCAGTTAGTACTGTCGTAGGAAAAAGTTTAGGAACAAATCTTTTTAAATTCCTTCACCCCTAAGGTCATTATTATTTATCCTTCTGATTTCAGAATGGACATGTTTTATATTTAAATAATATAGAAATGATAATTTACCTTAATAATCAGCCAATAAAATTCGACCCAGATTTCACTCTTTTTGAAATTCTAAAACAGGAAGGTATCCAGGAAAAGCGAGGGATAGCTGTCGCAGTCAACGAAGAAGTCATTTCAAAGTCTTCCTGGTCGGAATATAAACTCCAAAACTCAGATAAAATAACCCTCATAACTGCAACGCAAGGCGGTTGAACGGTTCCAAGGTTTAAGATTCAAAGTTTAAAGTTCAAAGTTTGACTGCAAACATTGAATGTTAGGATATGAAACTTAGGAAGTCTCAAATGCTGATCTTGAACTCCATACTTTAAACAAAAGCTAACCGCTAAAAGCCAATTGCTAAAAACTATAAACTAAAATTAAAAATATGAGACAAGACAAAACACCCACTACCACGTCCATCACAAGGGCACCTTTTCCTGCCTCTAAAAAGATTTACGTTAGAGGTGAAATCTATGATATAAAGGTTGCTATGCGGGAAATTAAACTACATGACTCCCATAATCATCTATTAAATAAAAAGGAATCGAACCCATCCTTAACAGTATATGATACAAGCGGGCCTTTTACCGATCCTGACATTGAAATTGATGTTCAAAAAGGATTGCCAAAGATCAGGGAAAATTGGATCAAGGATCGCAATGACACCATTCAGTTGGAATCCATTTCTTCTGCCTATGGAAAAGAGCGGTTAGAGAACGGTACCTTAGATCATTTAAGGTTTGAATACTTAAAAAATCCATTGAGAGCGCAAGAGGGCAAAAATGTATCACAACTGCACTATGCACGAAAGGGAATTATCACCCCCGAAATGGAATACATTGCTATTCGTGAAAACCAAAGGATAGAAGAACATCAGCAGCAGCTTCAGCATAAAGGTGAAAGCTTTGGTGCCAATACGCCAAAAACCCATATTACTCCTGAATTTGTAAGAGCGGAAGTAGCAGCGGGAAGAGCGGTAATTCCTTCCAACATCAATCATCCCGAATCCGAGCCAATGATTATCGGCAGAAATTTCCTTGTAAAGATCAATGCCAATATTGGTAACTCTGCTGTCACGTCAAGTATTGAAGAAGAAGTGGAAAAAGCGGTTTGGGCCTGCAGATGGGGCACTGATACCATTATGGACCTTTCAACTGGAAAAAACATCCATGAAACCCGTGAATGGATCATCAGAAACTCGCCTGTGCCGATTGGAACCGTACCTATTTACCAGGCATTAGAAAAGGTCAACGGTAAGGCAGAAGACCTGACCTGGGAGATTTTCAAAGACACTTTAATAGAACAGGCAGAACAAGGGGTAGATTATTTCACCATTCATGCAGGAGTTTTATTACGCTACGTGCCTATGACAGCAAAAAGAGTGACGGGAATTGTGTCCAGGGGAGGTTCCATTATGGCCAAATGGTGTTTGGCGCATCACAAGGAGAACTTTCTTTATACTCATTTCGAAGACATTTGCGAGATTATGAAAGCATATGATGTTGCTTTCTCCTTAGGCGATGGATTACGTCCGGGTTCAATTGCAGATGCAAATGATGCAGCGCAGTTTGCAGAGCTTGAAACTTTAGGTGAGCTTACTAAAATTGCCTGGAAACATGATGTGCAGGTAATTATTGAGGGGCCAGGTCATGTGCCGATGCATATGATCAAGGAAAATATGGAAAAGCAATTGGAAGAATGTGGAGAGGCACCTTTTTATACTTTAGGGCCATTGACAACGGATATTGCACCAGGTTATGACCATATAACTTCTGCCATAGGTGCGGCTATGATTGGCTGGTATGGAACCGCTATGTTATGTTATGTTACCCCAAAGGAACATCTGGGCTTACCCAATAAAAAAGATGTAAAGGACGGGGTGATCACTTACAAGATTGCTGCCCATGCTGCCGATTTAGCAAAAGGGCATCCCGGAGCCCAACATAGGGATGATGTGTTGAGTAAAGCCCGATTTGAATTCCGTTGGGAAGATCAATTCAATTTGTCACTGGACCCTGATACAGCAAAGGAATTTCATGATGAAACATTGCCGGCAGAAGGTGCTAAAGTTGCGCATTTCTGTTCTATGTGTGGCCCACACTTTTGCTCAATGAAAATAAGTCAGGAAGTACGCGATTATGCCCATAAAGAAGGCCTGGAAAATGACCATGCTTTAGAAGAAGGAATGAAAGCGAAATCAAAGGAATTTATCGACAAAGGAAGTGAAATCTATTTATAACCCTAAAATTCTAGAGCTGATCGTAATTTCCAGTCCCTCTCTTGTAGAGCATGAATTTGATTTTGTAAATCAGATGTTTGAAGAGGGACTGAATTGCTTTCATTTACGAAAACCTGATCTTGATAAAGCAGGATATCTTAAAACATTGCAATTGATAAAACCCAAATTTTTAAAAAGGGTGATCTTACACGATCATTTTGCTTTGGCCTTAAAATATAATGTACGAGGACTTTATATCAAAAATGAGGTTTTACAAAAGAATTCAAAAGAATTGGAGTCGGTAATGAAAGCTGCTAAAAGAAAGGGGTTACTATTAAGCACGGGTGTACATAGCATTGACGAGTTAGGGTCAGTACAAAACGCTGTTGATTATATTTTTGTGAGTCCTGTCTTTAATAGTATTTCAAAGCCCGGTTATAAAGCCAACATAGATATGGAAAAGGCAGGGAAAGCCCTAAATATAAGTAGCAAAAAGCAGAAAATTATCGCATTGGGAGGAATAGATGTCCATAATTTAAGTATAGTTAAAGAATCTGGCTTTGATGGAGCAGCGGTTCTGGGGGCAGTCTGGCAGTCACAAAATCCTACCCTTCATTTAAAACAGCTAAACATTAAAGTCCTTGAGCTATGACAAAAAGACCCTATGTATTGTCAATTGCTGGATTTGATCCTTCAGGAGGTGCCGGGGTATTGGCCGATATTAAAACGTTCGAATCTTATAAAACCGTTGGACTTGCTGTTTCAACAGCACATACTTATCAAACTGAAGATGATTTTTATGGACTTGAATGGCATTCAGAAGATAAGATTCTTGACCAGTTAAAACCTTTATTAGAAAGGTATCCAATTGAATATGTTAAAATCGGGCTGATTGAAAATATTGAGAGGCTCAATAATATCATAGATACATTAAAAAGCGGTAATCCTAAAATAAAGATTATTTGGGATCCTATTCTGAAAAGCAGTACTGGATTTTCTTTTCATGAAAATATAAAGTCTTCTGAACTGGAAAGTATTGCTAATAATCTTTTTCTGGTTACGCCTAATTTATTAGAGATTGGAATGCTGTATCCCCAATTGAAAGCGGATGAAGCAGCAAAGCATCTTTCTCAATTTTGTCAGGTGTTTCTGAAAGGCGGCCATCATGAGGATAGTCCGGGGAGAGATATGCTATTTAATAGTGGAAAATCGAGATCTTTTAATCCCGCAAAGGTAGCAAATTATGCTAAACATGGATCAGGATGCATTGTATCTGCAGCCATAACCTCCGGATTGGCAAAAGGATACCCACTAAATAAAGCCATTTTAAAAGCTAAGAGATATGTGATAAAAGTACTTTTGAGTAATAAAACCCTTTTGGGATACCATTTTTGAGACATAAGATATAAGACGGAAGATGGAAGACGGAATTTCAGAATGCCATAGCCATGACCGATGTTTTAAAATTTTAATCCAAGAAAATAAAATTTCCAATTTGAATTTTCAAAACCATGCAATTACAATATATAACCCAGGATTTACCGGAAAAGACCCACCAGGAATTGGCAGAAACAGCCTGTTCTTTAGGAATAAAATGGGTACAGCTAAGAATGAAACACTACTGTTTTGATGATTGCCGGAAAATTGCCGAGGAAACTTTGGCCATCACTAAAAAATACGGTGCCAAATTAATCATCAATGATTTTATGGAGGTAGCATTGGCAGTAAAAGCCGATGGGGTTCACCTCGGCAAAGAAGACATGGACATTTCTATAGCTAAAAAAATGGCACCTCCGGAATTTATAATCGGAGGAACCGCGAATACTTTTGAAGATGTACAGAGACTAGCTTTAGCAAGCGTAAATTATATTGGCCTGGGACCTTATAGCTTCACAAAGACCAAAATCAAACTTAGTCCAATACTCGGGCTACAAGGCTATCAGGATATAATTAAACAATGCAAATTGAACCACATAGAAACACCTATTGTAGCAATCGGGGGCATTTTACCCGGAGACGTAGCAGCATTGATGGAAACTGGTATTTCAGGAATGGCAATTTCTTCTGCAATCACACATGCTGCTGATCAGGAGGATGTAGTCAGGGAATTTTCTGCGCAACTAAGAAGGTCAGAAGGAAAAAAAGTTGCCCGAGAACTATGTTAAATTTTAGCCAATAACAACAAATTCATTTTATGAAATTACTTCAAATAGCCGATAAAACATTTCAGTCACGCTTATTTACGGGAACAGGAAAATTCAATTCTTCTGAATTAATGGAAGAAAGCCTGCTGGCCTCAGGTACAGAATTAATTACTGTAGCATTAAAAAGAATTGACCTGAAGCAAAGGGATTCGAACAATCTCCTCTCCTATCTGCAACATCCTCAGTTTAATTTACTACCCAATACCTCTGGTGTGCGAACTGCCAAAGAAGCCATTTTTGCAGCACAACTGGCCAGGGAAGCTTTAGAAACCGACTGGCTGAAATTAGAAATTCATCCCGACCCTAAATACCTGATGCCTGACCCCATAGAAACTTTAAAAGCAGCAGAAAAACTGGTTAAATTGGGGTTTGTCGTTTTGCCCTACATCCACGCTGATCCAGTATTGTGCAAAAGATTGGAAGAAGCGGGTGTTGCTGCGGTAATGCCGCTCGGTTCGCCTATTGGTAGTAATAAAGGGTTAAAAAGCAGGGATTTTTTGGAAATTATAATCGAACAAAGCAACGTACCGGTAATAGTAGACGCGGGAATCGGAGCACCCTCCCATGCCGCCGAAGCCATGGAAATGGGAGCTGATGCAGTTCTTGTAAATACGGCCATAGCGGTTTCCGAAAATCCCGTACAAATGGCCAAAGCATTTAAACTGGCGGTGGAAGCAGGAAGAATGGCGTTCGAAGCAAAGTTAGGCAAGAAGCAAAGCCATGCGATAGCAAGTAGTCCTTTAACGGCATTTTTGGATTGAAAAGAAGCCCTGAAAGGGCGCAATCTCCCAGCGAGGCGGCATCGCCCCTCGCCTCGATTCACAATCCAAAAACAATTGAACAACAACAGCATTAAAAAATGACATTTAAAAATATTTTTGAACAATACAATTGGGACGAGGTGTCAAGAAGTATTTACGCAAAATCCCACCGGGACGTCATTAATGCCCTTCAAAAACCCAAACGTAATCTGGAAGATTTTAAGGCTTTGATTTCCCCTGCAGCAACTCCCTATCTGGAACAAATGGCTACATTGAGCAGACAACTCACCCTCAAGCGGTTTGGCAATACCATTCAAATGTATCTGCCCATGTACCTGTCCAATGAATGTCAGAATATTTGCACCTATTGTGGTTTCAGCCTGGGCAATAAACTCCACCGCATTACTTTGTCTGATGAACAAATTTTGAAGGAAGTAAAAGCCATAAAAGAACTGGGCTACGATCATATTCTATTGGTAACGGGGGAAGCAAACATGACCGTTGGAGTTGATTATTTTAAACATGCTTTAAAACTAATTACTCCTCATTTTTCTCATATTTCCATGGAGGTTCAGCCTTTGGATCAGGAAGATTATGAACAACTCATTCCCCTAGGTCTAAATACGGTGCTGGTCTATCAGGAAACTTATCACCAGGAAGATTATAAAAAGCACCATCCCAAAGGGAAAAAATCTAATTTTAATTACCGCCTGGAAACTCCCGACAGATTAGGAAAAGCGAGTATCAATAAAATGGGTTTGGGCGTTTTACTAGGTCTGGAAGACTGGAGAACAGACAGCTGTTTTACAGCTTTACATCTTCAATATTTAGAAAAGAAGTATTGGCAAACGAGGTATTCATTGTCTTTTCCACGATTAAGACCTGCCGAAGGATTTCTGCAACCCAAAGTAGAATTGTCAGACAAAGAGTTGGTGCAACTAATTTGTGCATATAGAATCTTTAATGAAGAAGTTGAATTATCCATGTCCACACGAGAGAATGCTACTTTTAGGAACAATATTATCAAATTGGGCATTACTTCCATCAGTGCCGGATCCAAAACAAACCCGGGTGGCTATGCAGTAGCCAAAGAATCGCTGGAGCAGTTTGAGATTTCAGATGAGAGGAGTCCGCAGGAAGTAGCGCTAATGATTAAAAAGCAGGGTTATGAAGTAGTTTGGAAGGACTGGGATGCGGTTTTGGCTATTAGCGGTTAGCTTTTGGCGGTGAACCGGTTATGGCTTAAAAAATTGTATGTCCGATGGTCTATAATTTTCGTAAATTAAAACATAAAAACAGATATAATAAATGTTAACCCTCAAATCCTTGGAGGCACGCCTCCGTTTAATGGCACAAGGGTACCTATAGGAGCATTATTTGACCACCTCGAAAGCGGTTTATCGTTGAACGACTTTTTAAATGATTTTCCTACTGTAACCAAGGAGCAGGCTGTTGAAGTTCTTGAACTTGCAGGTAAAATCTTTTCTTCAAAAAAAATTTAGAGATTTTAATGAAACTGCTACTTGATGTGCTTCCCCGACCTGTCCCCTGACAGGTCGGAAGATTAATGTCCTGTCAGGGGACAGGACATGGAGAAGAGGTTCTTGAAATTGCAGGAAATAAGGAATGATTTAACCGAAAAACCACGAAGTGGTTTAACATGAATAGCTATGAATTAAATTCATAGAAAATATAATACCAATTTCAACAACCCTAACAGGATTGAATATTAAATACCTTAATAAACGAAAACAATTGGCGTTATCATCAGAAGAACATAAACGTTACAGCAGGCACCTCCTCCTTTCTGAGATAGGATTGGAAGGGCAGGAAAAGCTGAAAGCAACAAAGGTATTGGTAATCGGTGCCGGTGGCTTGGGATGCCCCGCCCTATTATACCTTACCGCTGCCGGAGTGGGAACGATCGGAATTATAGACCATGATACCGTCGATTTCAGCAACCTGCAAAGACAGGTTCTCTACGAAGAATCAGACATTGGACAGCCTAAGGTAGCTTGTGCAAAAGCTCATTTATCTGCCCAAAATCCTTTTATAAATATTCTAACATTTCAAACGCAACTGACTTCGCAAAATGCACTGGAAATCATAGCAGATTTTGATTTTGTAATAGACGGATCCGACAACTTTGCTACCCGATACCTGGTAAATGATGCTTGTGTCATGTTAGATAAGCCTTTCATTTATGGTGCTATTCATCGATTCTCCGGACAAGTAGCGGTTTTCAATTATCAAAATGGGCCCACCTACCGCTGCTTGTTCCCTGAACCTCCCCTACCCGGTGAAGTTCCCTCCTGCTCTGAGGCTGGCGTTTTAGGCGTGCTACCTGGAATCATTGGAAGTTTCCAAGCGACCGAGGCCCTCAAAATGATAACAGGAATTGGTGAAGTAGCTTCGGGAAAACTCTTATTAATCGACACATTAACCTTAGAATTTAATAAGCTCAATATCAAAAAGGTTGAAAAAAACAGCCAGATAGACCAATTGATAGATTATGAAGCTTTTTGTGGAGGCGGGGATACTGTAGAAAACATTCAGGAAATGGCCCCTGCTGAACTTCGAAAATTAATGGAAGAGCAAACAAACTTCCAATTGATAGACGTGCGTGAGCAGTTTGAATACAACAACCACAATATAGGAGGTAAATTAATCCCGTTAAATGAATTGGAAAGCCGGATAAGCGAAATTTCCAAAGAAGAAATGGTAGTAGTACATTGTCAGTCTGGTGGCAGAAGCAAAAAAGCAGTCGAGATTTTAAAGAAGCACGGTTTTGAGGATGTATTTAATCT
>CAMPJM010000124.1 GCA_946886805.1 uncultured Flammeovirgaceae bacterium
CTTGCTAGGATGGCAATCAATTATTACTATTTGTTTGCTGAAATTATTTTAAAATTTAAAAAAAAATAGGCATATGCTATCAACTTTTCTACATATTATCTATGTTTTAAAAACAGAAGTATATTCTCTTTGAAAAAGAGATAGCATATTCCTTAATAGCTTGATAAATTAGCCTTTATTTTTAGTTTCCTGAACTTCAAGCCTAGTTTCCTGAGCTAAGTTTTTCAATTCTTGCATTCCTTTTCTCACTCTGGTTCCGGCGGCTAAGTTCTTCTTATCATAGAACTTTTCAAAGTCACTTTCCAAAGACATTACCAGGTCCTTAATCTCGTTGTATTTTTTCATTTTTGAGTTTTGTTAATATGATTTTTTATAATTTCAATCGGCAATATAATTCAAAATGTGCAAGAATCAATAAATAAGCGTGTTTTAGGATACCTTACAATGCAAACCGAACCTATGTTACCTGGTATTTTCGGATTGTTCAACATATTTTTAGACCAATATGATAAGGCGTAGATCTTTTTCCCTACTCCGCCTTTCTCCCTTTAAAATCTCCAAATAGTGGCTAAAACAGGAAATAGAGCCTATTTAACTAAAAAAGAGCAAGTCTTCAATTAAACTAAGGAAATGGATTTTCATCTAAATGATTTCCACGCTAGGTCAAGATAAAAATATTTAAAAAAACCTCATTAAATTTTGAGTCAAATACGAAAAAAGCCAAAATAACACAACCGAAGCTAATCCATTCTCACTGAAATCAATGTAGAGCTTGAAAAAATTTGCTGTCCATTTTAAAATTATCCTTATTATTGTACATGTTCGATTTTCGACTAAAAGTATTTTATACCGTTGCCAAAAGACTGAATTTTACAAAGGCTGCTGAAGAACTGTTAATTTCGCAGCCGGCGGTAACAAAACATATAAAAGAGCTTGAAAGCGGCTTTAACCTGGCATTATTTGACAGGAGAGGGAATAAAGTACAGCTTTCTCCTGCTGGAGAGGTGCTTTTAAAGCACACGGAAGTGATCATGGGAATTTATCGACAAATGGAATTTGATTTAAACCAACTAAATCAGGAATTCAAAGGGGTTTTACACGTAGGATCCAGCACCTCAATAACGCAGTACATTTTGCCCCCTCTCTTGGCGAAATTCCATAGCATGCATCAGGATGTAAAGGTTGAATTGCTCAGTGGCAATACGGAGCAAATTGAACAAGCCCTGCTTAACAAGCAAATCGAAATGGGTGTGATAGAAGGGAAATCTAAGCGAAGAGAGATTCTTTATACGCCTTTTTTAAAAGATGAAATTGTGTTGGTTTGCAGTAGCAAAAATGCATGGGCCAGAAAAGATGAAATCCGAGCCCAAGACCTAAAAAAGATACCTTTATTATTAAGAGAACCAGGGTCGGGAACACTTGAAGTTATTGCTGATGCTTTAAAACAAAAAGGGATTCGTATCTCTGACCTGCTTGTTGAAATGCAGCTGGGCAGCACTGAGGCTATCAAATCCTACCTCCAACACTCCGAATGCATGTCATTTTTATCCCTTCATGCCATTCTTAAGGAACTGGAAAACGGCACACTTAAAATTATAGAAATAAAAAAACTTCCCATTCATCGTAATTTTTATTTTATCACCTCTCAGGGTCCTGAAGGTGGATTATCAACACTTCTTAGACGCTTTTTAGTCCAGCATCATAATGTTTAACAATTGAAGGCTTGATGAATTATTGCCATTCCACCATCAATGATTTTATAAGACTCTCATAAAGAAGGTTTAGCGAGCGAGATTTTAGCTCCTGATTCCACGGCCCCATAACCTAAGGTTATTCTAAATCAATTTTTACGATTGGGATGGTGAACTTTTATACCCTAATTTTGAATTATGAAATTATAAATCTACTCCGAACCTTGATAATCAAGGTCTGGAATAGAATAGAATTAAAACAAATTTTCACCATAAACAATTAAAGCAATGAGTTTAAGAATCGGAGATGATGCACCAAATTTTACAGCACAGACAACAGAGGGTGAGATAGACTTTCACCAATGGTTAGGAGATGGCTGGGGGATACTTTATTCACACCCTGCAGATTACACACCCGTATGTACTACAGAATTAGGTCGTACAGCACAATTAAAAGGCGAATTTGCTAAAAGAGATACCAAAGTAGCAGCCGTAAGTATTGACGGATTAGTTTCTCATCAGGGATGGGTAAAGGATATTAATGAAACCCAAAATTGCACAGTTGAATTTCCTATCGTTGCTGATGAAGATAGAAAAGTGGCAACACTTTACAATATGATCCACCCAAATGCGTCTACAAGTGCGACTGTAAGATCAGTTTACTTTATTGGACCTGATAAAAAAATAAAAGCGGTAATAACTTATCCTGCTTCTACAGGAAGAAATTTCTTTGAGATTTTAAGAGTAATTGATTCTTTACAGCTTACTGCAAATTATAGTGTTGCTACTCCAGCTGATTGGGAAGAAGGTCAGGAGGTAGTGGTTTCTCCAGCTATAAAAACTGAAGATATCCCTGCTAAATTTCCAAAAGGACATAGAGAAGTAAAACCATATTTACGATTTACACCTCAACCAAACAAATAATAATTTTATGGAATTCAAGAAAGGGCTGGAAAGAGGGCCATTTTCTGACAAACAAGCTGTTCAACTTTCTGAAGCTTTATCCGGATTAGATTCCGGGCAGCTTCAATGGTTGTCTGGCTATTTTGCAGGCCTGTCTCAATCATCAAATGCTGTAGCAACACCAAGTGCAATAGAAACTGTTGCTATTGCTGGATCTGGTGCAAAAAAATTGCATATTTTGTATGGTAGCCATACAGGAAATTGTGAATCATTGGCTGAAAATTTGGCTTCCGAGGCAAAAGCCAAGGGAATTGAAGTTGAGTTGGGAGATATGGCTTCCTTTAAAACCAGGGATTTAAAGAAGATTAGCAATCTTGCTGTTTTGGTAAGTACCCACGGCATAGGGGAACCTCCTGTGCAGGCTGAGGATCTTTATAATTTCTTGCATGGCAAAAAAGCTCCAGACCTTTCTCATATTAAATTTTCGGTACTGGCATTAGGCGACAGCAGTTATGTTGACTTTTGCCAAACAGGAAAAGATTTTGATGCCATCCTCGAAAAATTGGGGGCTCAAAGAATCTCTCCAAGAATAGATTGCGACGTTGATTATGAAGAGGAAGCCGAGGCGTGGAAAAATGCGGTTCTTCAGGAAGTTGGTCAAAGTCAAAGTGTGAATGGTGCAACTGCCATTCAAGTTAAAAGCAATGGTGCCGTTGAAATCGGCCAACCGAAGTATTCCAGAAAAAATCCTTTTGAAGCCACTATCCTGGAAAAGATAAACCTGAATGGAAAAGGATCTTCAAAAGAAACTATCCACTTGGAGCTAAGCCTTGAGGGCTCTGGACTGGAGTATGAACCTGGCGATGCTTTGGGCGTATATGGCGCCAACCCTCCTTCTCTAATAGAAGGGGTTCTGAGAGTTACCAACCTTCAAGCTGATGAAGAAGTGGAAAGTCACAGTGGCAAGAAAACGTTAAAAGAGGCACTTACTTATGATTACGAGCTCACGCCCCTATCAAGTGTTACTTTAGGAAAATATGCAGATGTTTCAGGAAGCACAAGGTTAAAAGGCATCCTTTCTGACAATGAAAAAGTGCTGGAGTATCTGCCAGGAAGGGATATTCTTGATCTATTAAAAGAAATTCCTTATAAATTAAAGGCAAATGATTTGCTTTCATTATTAAGGAAAAATACCCCCAGAATGTATTCAATAGCCTCTTCTCAAGATGCTGTAGAAGATGAGGTTCACTTACTCGTATCTGTGGTACGTTATGAGGCTTATGGAAGATGTAGAGAAGGACTTTGCTCATCCACACTTGCCGATAGGCTTAGAGTTGATGATAAGGTAAAAGTGTTTGTTGATAAAAACAGTCGCTTTAAACTTCCAGCTGATCCGCAGGCACCAATAATTATGGTTGGTCCGGGTACAGGAGTAGCGCCTTTTAGAGCTTTTATGCAACATCGGGAAATCTCAGAAAACAAAGGAAAATCCTGGCTTTTCTTCGGAGACAGAAATTTTACTACTGATTTTCTTTATCAAACCGAGTGGCAACAATACATTAAAGAAGGGATATTGACTAAAGCGGATGTGGCTTTTTCCAGAGATCAGAAACAGAAAAGTTATGTGCAGCACAGAATGCTGGACAATGGAAAGGAACTTTATGACTGGTTGGAGAATGGTGCTCATTTTTATGTCTGTGGCGATGCCAAACTAATGGCGAAAGATGTGGACAATACCTTAAAAGAAATCATCCAACAACATGGCGGCGTAACGCCCGAAAAAGCGCAGGAATATTTAAAATATCTTCAGATTAGCAACCGCTATCAGACTGATATCTATTAATCATCAATTCTGATGAAGTGAACCTTTAATCTGAGCCATCAAAAGAATATTACTTATTAATTAATAGCAGAATATTATTACCCATTCTGCAAATAAAAGTAAGAAGTCAAATTGATGGCCCAGTATTTAAAGCGTTCTGGCAAGATTTCACGTGTTGCTATTAATTAAGGATTAAAGAAAAATTATGGAAGAGCAGGTAGAACAACAGAGATTATCTGATGATGAATATATTAAGGAAAAAAGTAATTTCCTTCGCGGAACTATTAAAGAGAGCTTAAAAAACCCTCTTACTGGTGCTTTGCATCCTGATGATGTAAAGCTGATCAAATACCATGGCTCCTACCAGCAGTATGACCGGGACCTGGAAAGTGAGCGAAAGAAACAAAAACTCGAACCCTTATATCAATTTATGATAAGGGTAAGGGCGCCAGGGGGAATAACTAGACCCGACCAATGGTTGATTTTAGATGAGCTCTCCGATAAGTATGGCAACGGAACCATGAAATTGACTACAAGACAGTCCTTTCAGTTCCATGGTATATTGAAAAGAGGCCTAAAACCCACTATAAAAGCCGTGAACGACGCTTTAATGAGCACAATAGCTACTTGTGGCGATGTGAATAGGAATGTAATGTGTAATCCTAATCCTTACCAATCACAGATCCACGAAGAAGTTTATGATCTTGCCGCTGAAATAAGCGAATATTTCAAACCTAAAACTTCTGCTTATTACGAGATATGGCTGGACAAAGAAAAGGTTGGCGGAACTCCTGATGTAGAACCTTTATATCATGCAACCTATTTGCCAAGAAAATTTAAGATCGCAATATCAATTCCTCCCAGAAATGATATTGATGTTTTTGCGAATGACCTTGGCCTTATTGCTATTGAAGAGGATAATAAGTTAGTAGGGTTTAATGTGTGTGTAGGCGGAGGACTTGGAAGTACATTTGGACAGCAAGGGACATACGCCAGACTGGGAGATGTGATCGGCTTTGTGCCAAAAGAAAAAGTATTTGAGGTAGCCGAAACTGTTATTGCGATACAAAGAGACTATGGGAACAGGGTTGACAGGCACAATTCAAGACTAAAATATACAATTGATAAAAGAGGGTTAGAGTGGTTTGTCGATGAACTTAATTCGAGATTAGGTTGGAATATATATAGCCCGAAACCATTCCATTTTGATACCAACGGCGATCAATATGGGTGGCTCAAAGGAACGAATGGAAAGTGGTTTTATACACTTTTCGTGGAGCATGGCCGGGTAAAAGACGAAAAAGGGTATCAGCTGAAGCAGGCATTAAGAGAAGTGGCCATTATTCTGAACGGCGATTTCCGTCTTACGGGCAATCAAAACCTTATTATCGGAAATGTGGAGGAAGCTGATAAGTTCGGCATTGAAGCCATATTATTAAAATATGGTGTGCTCAACAATCCCAAGTTAACGGGCCTTCGATTGAACTCCATGGCTTGTGTGGCATTAAATACTTGCGGGCTTGCCTTTGCCGAGTCGGAGAGGTATTTACCTTCTTTAGTTGATAAGTTGGATGTGATCATGCGGAACAATGGCCTGGAGTCAGATGAGATTAATATTAGAATGACCGGTTGCCCCAACGGATGTGCGCGATCTTCTCTTGGCGAAATAGGATTTGTAGGGAGAGCAGTAGGTCGTTACAATCTCTATCTTGGAGCTAGTCACAATGGGGACAGGTTGAATTCTCTATACAAAGAAATGCTTTCTGAAGAGGCAATTATCGAAGCTTTGGAACCTATTCTTGCGTCGTACGCAAAGGAAAGACTTGAAAGCGAGCATTTTGGAGATTTTGTTATCAGGAAAAAGATAGTGAAGCCAACGGATAGACCTATAAAGATTTTATCGTAAGTTGAGTCGTATAAATCTAAAACAACAGGAAAAATAAAATACTGTTAGATTTTAAACAAGTGGTTGTAAAATAAAAAAAGGGTGAAACACCAATGGAAATCCATTGATATTCACCCTTTTTTTATCTAAAGTTTCTATAGATATATGAAATTTGAAAGTATTATATATAAATGAACGACAACACTGAACAGAAACAGTGGGATAGTCTTTTTCACTTTGACCCCACTTAGAAGCGCACCAAGCAAAGCAAAAGAAAACACCGCACAGATGCCAAATTCAATTGAACTTCCGCTATTCATACTAATTGCTAAAAGCGTTGCAGGCACAATAATATTCGCATGAACCAGCAACATAAATGCCATTACTCCAAGTCTGTAAAATTCTATGTTATACAATTTCCTGTCGTACCAACTCAATATATTGTCCATAATTCCTGTGGTTTAAGTTCTTAATTTGTTATAGCACAAAATTAATATACAGCGTTTGTCGCTCTTATGATCTGGATCATAAAGAATGATGAGAATCATCAGGTTTAAAAAGAAAATTATACTTCTAGAGAGGAAGCATTATCCATTATCAATTAACATGGGCGAAGGAAAGGATACTGCTACGCCAAAGGCATCGCTATACCAAAGCCAAAAACTAGACAAAATATAAAATGTTAAGTCAGGCTTTTAGAGACTGTGAAGGAAACTTTGCTTTTAGAAAGGATTTAGAAAATTGATCAACTACCACCCCAAGAACTACTCCCATTGAATAAGCTATTAGATCACTCCAGAGGAAGCCAAAACCTAATACCAAACCACCCAATGTGGTTCTTCTAATTGAGTCAATCCAGTCGGTATGGTACAATTGGCTAATTTCGATTATGAAACAAAAAGAAATGGCAATAAAGGCCACTTTTTTGATCGGAAGCGTCACAAATAGCATTCGCACCAAAAAATAAACCATTGATGCCCAAAGCACATCTCCTAAATAAAGATTGACTAATTCAGGAAAGTAATGAGAAAACTTTCTGGATAAAAGCCCCAGAAAGACTACTATGATTACTATAACCAAATAAAATATACGCTTATTAAGTTTCATTTGAAAGTTGAACAAATAGTAACTACTGACATATAAAGGCATTAACATCTTCTGTCGTTCTCCGAAAGGGGATGCATTTGCCAAGGAGTTTACGAAGGTAAACGATGTAATATCTTGAAACTCCTTTCGGTCTGCAGCTTTTTTTCATTTATTTAGTTTCGTCATGCTTATGTTTACTCGTTCAGGATATTCTCCGTCAATGTACGCCACAGGTTTATCATTGTAGATTGCGGTCTTTCCTGCTTTTGGAATATTGTCGGAATATGTAAAAAATAATGTGTCTCTACCAATTTCAACTTCTCCTTTATAAACGCTACCCGCTCCACGCATACCTGTCAGCGTAAATTCAAATGTGCTGTCTTGGTAAATTGTCAAGTAAACCCAACCTAATGGTGCTTCTCTGTCAGCTTTTAGTAAGGTCGGCTTTTCCGTTGTTCTGCTTGAATTGTTGCAACTTACCATTGTCAACACAACTAAAACGACAGCCGAAACTTTAAAAGTCTTTTGAAAAATCGCTTTTGCCCTTTCGGTCAATTGTCTTGGTGGATAAATGTGTAGTAGAAAAAAAGTTGTCAAAAGCCAACCTATGATTGAAAATATTGAGTTGGGGATTTGTTTTAGAATCGGCTCTCCGTCAAGGTCATAGGCTATTGTTTCGCTAAAAGTCGGAAGTAATGCTAAGAATAGAAAAGTCAACCCGCAAATTGCCCCAATAATTGAAATGTAAAAATTGCTTGTCCACCAATAATTTAGCTTGTTGTTAAGCCGAATTGGAAGTCCTAAGATTAGACAAACAAAAGTTGTCAAGCCCGAAAGTATGATTGCCATAATAGGTTGAAAAATGACAAGTCCAAAAAGTCCGTCAATACCAAAGTCGCTATCATGAAGTGCGAAAACCATATAAATAGAAAAAGTCGCAATGAAAGTCAATGCAATTTGAAATCCTAAAGTCAATATGGTTATTACTTTATTCATTATGCCTGTATCTCGTCCTTAAGTGGCATATAACTAAAAGGTAAGACTGGCATGTTATGCTTCTGCGTTTCATAGACAAATATTCGACTACGCCAAAGGCATGGTTCTGCCAAAGCCGAATGTATAAAAAATCTACCTTTTGTTCGCTAATTGGCCACAGGCTGCGTCTATATCTTTACCACGACTCCTTCTAACATTCACATTAACCTCTCTTTCTAAAAGATAATTGCTAAAAGCTTCCAACTTATCTTCCGCGGTATTTACGAAATTGGCTTCGGCGATTGGATTATATTCTATAATGTTAACCTTACTGGGGACTTTTTGGGTAAATTTAAAAAGTTCTTCTGCATCCTCAAGGCTGTCATTAAAATCATTGAACACAATATATTCAAAGGTAATCCTATTCCTTGTTTTCTTATAATAATACTGTAAAGCTTCGGTAAGAACAGGCAGTGAGTTTGCATCATTAATCGGCATTATTTTCGACCGTTTCTCATCATTTGCAGCATGCAATGAAAGTGCGAGTTTAAATTTCACCTGGTCATCACCTAATTTTTTAATCATCTTGGCGATTCCAGCCGTAGAAACCGTAATTCTCCGTGGTGCCATACCCAAACCTGTTGGCGAAGTGATGTAATCGATGGCTTGCATTACATTGGCATAATTAAGCAGGGGTTCTCCCATTCCCATAAAAACAATATTGGAAAGCGGTTGGTGGTAATGCTTTTCAGCCTGCTCCTTTATGTGAACTACCTGATCGTAAATTTCTGCTGCCTCAAGGTTCCTCATACGCTTCATATAACCAGTAGCACAAAATTTACAACTAAGGGAACATCCAACCTGAGAAGATACGCAAGCAGTCATCCTGGTTTCAGCAGGAATTAAAACTCCCTCCACCACATTGTTATCGAAAAGCTTAAAAGTTGATTTTATAGTCCCATCAGAACTAATTTGCTCCAGACCCAAAGCTGCTCCGTTAATAGAAAAATCTGTTTTTAATTTTTCTCTTGTAGCCAAAGAAAGATTGGTCATCTGATCAAAGCTATGAACGGATTTATTCCAAAGCCACTCATATATCTGCTTTGCCCTAAAAGGTTTTTCGCCTATCCCCGACAGATAA
>CAMPJM010000125.1 GCA_946886805.1 uncultured Flammeovirgaceae bacterium
AGAATTGGTTTAATCTGTCTCATTTTATAAAAAGTTTATTCTAAAAAATAGCAGGAGTAAAACTGGTCACTCCTGCTATTTTTGTGGAAAATTAAAAAAATAATCTAATCCCAGTATTTAACATTTTCGACAATAGCGCCATCCTCTGAGAAGATCTCGTTTTTGTCGGTTATGCCACCTTCAAGATCAACCTGATAGTAGGTATTTCCATCCTTCTCTAATTTGTCTACATCGTCTACTTTTAAATCAGCATAACTCTCTTTTAATTTGTTTGCTACTGCAACAGGAAGCGCATCAACAGCAATATCCTGTTTTTCCATTATAACTTTACCATCTGCGCTATAAAGAGCGGTATAATCAGCATTCCCTACCTCAAAATCAACCTCAAAATTATCCTTATGCTTTTCCCATTCCACATCAACGGCTTCGGGGTATTCTTTGGTAAAAGAATTTTTTACAACAGAAGGTACATCTTTCTCGGGTATGTCATTTCCCGGTAGTAAAGAACAGCTCATCAAAGTCACAACTGCTATTGGAATTAATATAAGTTTCATTGTTTTTTGTTTTTAAATTGAAAAATAACTTTTGAACAAATATCAGACACAAAACAGGAAACAATTGGGAATAAAAAAGAGAAGAGCTTTTATTTTTATTTTTTTCGATTTTTTTCACCATTAATCTGATAGGGTGATTTATTCTGAAAATTATATTTCATTTCTTCCGCCGATTTCTATTTCCTGACAGACCTTGTAGTTGACTTTAGTGCCAAGTTTTAAATCACCAGTGAGTGAGTATATGACTTTGCTAATCGTTAAAATCCTGACAGCTACTAAAAACCCCTCAGCCTGTCGGCAGCTCCCCTGAAGTGGGAGCCATCTTACCAGAAATTTTGTAATATTTTTGGGAGTTACTTCTCTCTAAAAAAACTTTACCTGCCACCAGTAATAATAATAAAGGTCTGTGAGGACACAGACCTTGGGTTCAGGAGTATTTTTAAGACTAAAAATATAGCGATAAACTTAGCGGATACCACCATTAAAAATGAATAGTTATAATATGCTTCTCCTGGTATGAGTATCGAATGGTAAAGCCATACAAGTCCGTGATAGCTTTTGCAATGGCTAGACCAAGACCTGTAGAATTTAAAGAGTTATCGCCCTTATGGAAGCGTTCAAATATTTTCTCACTGTCCAAGGGCTTAGGTTGACCAGAATTTTCAATTTTAAGAGAATCATTTCCGACTTCGATAGCGACTTCTCCACCTGGGTGATTATGTACTATGGCATTTTTTATCAAATTGTTTAGGAGAACTTCTGCGAGGTCAGGGTCCATTTTTACCAAGCAATGGGATTTTTCTTGAAAAGACATTTGAATACTTTTATGATTTGCAAGATCAGAAAAATCTTTCGTTGATTTTTTGACCAAATGAGCAAAATCGATTTCAGAAACCCCGGAAAATTGATTATTGCTAATTTTAGAAAGCAACAACAATGATTTATTCAAACGGGTAAGTCTTTCGAGGCTATCAATTACCCCTGAAAGAATTTGAAGTTCCTCATCATTCAAAGGATGGTTTTCGATTAAAAACTCGATCTTATTTAAACTTATAGCCAGTGGGGTCTGGAGCTCGTGCGATGCGTTCTCTATAAATTTCTTCTGGTTATTATAAGTCTGGATGTTTGCATGAAGCAATTTTTCCACTGTTTCATTAAGAAGGTGGAACTCATTTATTTTGCTTTCAGGAATTTGAATGGGTTTGGGATCATCCAATCTAAAGGCCCTCAACCTGTCCAACATAAAATAGAAAGGTTTCCATATTTTCTTCAAAAGCAGGTTATTCAAAACAAGAATACTTGCCAACAACCCTAAATAGAGATAAATTAAGGAAAACAGCAGATCCGCCACAAGGTCGTCTTCTTCTACCATAGAAGTTATCAAGTGCATTTCGTAATACTTGCCGTTATAACGAAATGCTGTTTTTAGCATTCTGAATGGCTCGAAGTCCTCTTCATTTTGGGTATAAATGAGTGTGTCAAGGTAAATATCCGTAAAGTCCTTTACCTGCTCAAATGTCGTCTCCTGAACCTTGTAGTAGCCATCTTCAAACTCCTTCCTTTGAAGTACAGAATCATCTTTTGAAGCTTTCTGGATTACCAACAGCTTTTGATTTTCCAAACCGTCATCCATACTATCATAAATTTCGCCGAGCATGTTAAAATAAAAAATTATAGCCCACAAAGAAAGGATTACAAATAATATAAGCGCAAACCATGAAGTGGTGTAATTAAGTAACTTCATGTGGTCAAAAGTTTATATCCTATTCCATAAATAGCTTGCAGTTCGACATCCGACTGGTTGTCCTTTAATTTTTTTCTGAGGTTTTTTATCTGGGAATATATAAATTCGAAGCTATCGGCCTGATCAATCATATCACCCCATACATGCTCTGCTAAGGCCGTTTTGGTGACGAGCCTATTTTTATTTATCAGCAGATAAAGGAGAATATCAAATTCTTTTCTGTTGAGGGTCAGTTCTTCGTTATTGATAGTTACTTTCCGTTCGTCGGGGGACATGGTTAAGTTCCCAAGTGACATTTTAGTGCTTCCTTCCAGATGCCTTCTTCTATAAATTGCCCGTACCCTTGCATGCAACTCTGCCATGTGAAAGGGCTTGGGCAGATAATCATCGGCGCCAAGATTTAAGCCCTCAATCTTATCGTCAAGCGAATCCTTTGCAGAAACAATGATTACGCCATCGGTTTTATCCTGCTTTTTCAGTTCCTTCAAAATATCCAGCCCACTACCTCCGGGAAGAGAAATATCCAAAAGAACGCAGTCATAGGAGTAAAAACAAACCTTTTTCAAGGCAGCCTCATAATCTTCTGCTACTTCTACCAAATAATTTTCCTTTTCGAGCGATTGAACCATATTTTCCAACATATCCGGTTCATCTTCTATAATTAATATTTTCATGGCTATAGTAAATCAGGTAAAATTAGCAAACCAAATCTGGAAAGAGGCTGGAAAATCTTAAAAAAAAATCATATAGCAAATAATGACTGTCTATTTTTATACCTATTAGCAAATAGATGGTCTCCAAGATCCTTCCTATCGTCAGGATGACAAAAGGGACAGCAACAGTTTCTATTATCATCCGCCAGTTGCGGAAGGATCTTGGTAATCACAGAAAGCTATCAAAAACCTATTAATGATACAAACCATAGGTAATATTACGGGCAGTCATTTAGCAAATTTGACGACGCTATTGATTAGCCAGTTCATTCTTTCGGAAAAGACGCTTGCAAAAATATCTATCCTAATACCTCTTTCTCCTTATTTGCGTACTCCGATGGAGTTTTTCCAAATTTTTTCTTGAACATTTGGCTAAAATACCGTCGATCAGAAAATCCTACTTTATAACACACTTCGGTTACCGAAAAGTTATATTTATCTAATAGCTGTGAAGCCCTTTTTAATCTGAAATCTCTGATAAACTCCACAAGGGAAAGTCCGGTAAGTGATTTGATTTTTTTGTACACCACCGAATGACTAATGCCAATCTCTTTCGCAATGAACTCAGCTTTAAGCTCATCATTGTCAAGATTTTCTTCGATAATCCTGGTTAAATCAATCAGGAATTTCTGATCGGGAGAGGTAATCGGCAGGTCATGAGGTTCAGACAAGCTCTCTACTTGAAATTTTTCCCTTAGCACTTTCCGTACTTTCAGAAGGTTGATTATACGCGCTTTTAAAAGTGCTTCACTGAAAGGCTTTGTAATATAGTCATCGGCGCCCGTCTGCAAACCTTCCTTTTTATAAATAAGAGAAGTTCTTGCGGTGAGAAGAACTATGGGAATGTGGCTTGTCCTAACATCGTTTTTAAGTTTTTTGGTCAAAGAAATTCCGTCCATCTCCGGCATCATCACATCGCTTATAATCAAATCAGGAATATTGTTGATAGCAATTTCCAGCGCCTCTCTCCCATTTGAAGCCTCCAGGATCTTTGGAAATAATGGTTCCAAAAACTGTTTTAAATAATTTCTGATGCTTTCATTATCTTCCACTAATAAAATAGCAACATCCTGAAATTCTTTTACAATTGCTTGGTCATGTGCCCTATTCTCGATGTCAAGTGTATAATTCTCAATGTTTTCGCTGTCTTTAAAAACCTCTATTTTCTGACAAGACGATAGATGAGAATCACCTGATGGCAATTTAACATGGAACTTACTGCCTTTATTTATTTCGCTTTCTACCAAAATTTCCCCGGAATGAAGCTTTACGATATTTCTGGCAATCGATAGACCAATGCCAAACCCGTCCTTCTTTAGCTGATAATTATTATTGCTTTGATAAAATCTTTTGAAAATTTTGTTGATTTTCCTTTCTGGTATGCCTTTCCCCGTGTCCTCAACCGTCAGGATCACATTTTGGTCTTTTACAGCAACTTTCACCTTTACGGTTCCGCCAGCATCAGAATATTTAAATGCATTTGACAGTAAATTATAGACGACTTTTTCCATTTGGTCCCTGTCAAACCAAAGTTCGATATTATCTTTTTCGGCTTCAAATACATATCGGATATTCAAGCTAGCCGCATGGCTGGTAAAGGAAAGGTATATCTCTTCCACAAAACGCACAAAATTACCTTTAGCGGTTTTTAATTTTATTCCTTCCGACTCCAGCCTTCTGAAATCTAAAAGCTCATTCACCAATTGCAACAAATGAGTACTATTTTTGCGGATTTCCTGGATTGAATCTAACCTTTTAACAGGTATGTCTTCTGCAATCCGGTTAATGGATCCCAAAATAAGGGTTACAGGTGTTCGGATTTCATGCGATACATTGGTAAAAAACCTCAGTTTCAACTTGTTTAACTCTCTCTCTTTTTCTCGCGTTACCTTCTCCAATTTTAGATTATTCTTCAAATCTTCCCATTGAATTGTATAGCGATAAAACAGATAAAGCAGAAAAACAAAAAATGCAATATAAATTAAATAAGCCCACCACATCTTCCACAAAGGTTTATGAACCAATATGTTCAATGCCTTATAGCTGTTGTCCCAATTTCCCCCTGGGTTTTTTGCCTTTACTTTCAGCATATAGCTCCCGGGCGCAAGGTTGGTAAAAGTGGCAGATTGCTGCGTGCCAATTTCCCGCCAGCTTTCGTCCAAATTTTCCAGTTTTATTGCATACTCGAAGTTGCTGATTGGAAAGTTCAGTGCCGAAAACTCAAAGGTGATGACAGAATGATCGTGTTCTAATTCAATATCGTCTTCATAGAGGATATTTTGGTCTAAAATTTCCTCTTCCCCTATTTTTACTTCTTTATTAAATAGTTTAAAGCCGGTAAATTTAATTTCAGGTTTTGTAAAATCACTTTTTATACTTTTGGAATTAAAGGACACTACTCCTTCATTATTACCAAAATATAAAAAAGGCCCTTCTTTGTAAACAGAATTGATGTGATATTCCCCATCCAGTTGTGCATAGAGTTGGAATTTACCAGTAGCACTATTAAACTTGGTTATCCCATTTTTTGTACTTAGCCAAATATTGCCTTCCTCGTCTTCTGTAATTGCCGTGATCGTCTTTTCGACGAGACCATCTGCCTTATCAAACTTTTTAACTTTTTCGTTTCCTAAATCAATTCTACATAAGCCGTTGTCCCAGGTTCCGACCCATAAATAATTGTGCGAGTCTTTATAAATGCTTATAATATTATTGCTGTTGATAATATTATCCTTGTCGGCTAAAGCAGGGAAAGGGGCAAATTCACCCGTGGAAGGATCGAAAAGATGAAGGCCGCCGCCAAAAGTCCCTACCCATATTTTATTATCGCTCGCTTGTGCAAGGCAGGTAACGTTGTCGCTACGTAGTGTTGCCGGATTATTTTCATCCCTTTTGAAGACCGAAAATTGATCAGTCTTTCTGTCATAATAACACAGCCCCCCTCCCCATGTGGCCACCCAAAAGTTTCCGTTTTCCTCTTCAATAACATCTCTCACATCATTATAGCTAAGTGAGTTGAAGGTGTTTAGTTCATGTTTGAAATGCTGACTTATTTTTTTCTCAGTGTCTAAAATTATAAGACCGCTGGCAAAGGTGCCGATAAAATACCCGCCATTCCTCCGCTTTTTTATTAGCTGTATATAGTCTCCGCCCAACTGCTCCTTATTAAAATTGAAGGTTTCGGAAGATTTAAGATCGTGAATATTTAGCCCAAAGCCATCGGTCCCAAACCATAACTCATCCTCCTCTTTATAAATTGAAAGCACGGGTGAGGGGTTTTCTCCCTGAAAATCGCTGTAAAAGTATTGGACTGCAGGTTCCTGGCGCTCTATAATATTGATCCCGTTCCATGCGGTTCCGATCCAAAGATTGGTCTCATTGTCTTCAAAAATAGAATAAATTGCATTGCTGGATAAGGAGCTTTGAACATTGTTGTTTTTAACATATTGTGTGACATCCGCAGAAGTTTCATACTTACTGATTTTCAAAAGACCATCCCCATCAGTTCCAATCCAAAGGTTTTGGTTACTGCCCTTATAAATTGCTCTTACTATAGAAATATTTTTTAATGCAGCTTTATTTTCGAAAAATGGTTTAAAAATTTTGCTTTTTATATTGTATGAGAGCAGACCTTCGCCAGAAGTACCTACCAATAGCTCGTCTCTGTTCAAAGAATTGACCACATTGATATATCGGGGGTAAAGCCCTTGCAAGTGTTTAATAACAGGAGTAAAATGTTGACCTTTTTTATTTACCTTATTTAAACCGCCGCCAAATGTTCCTAGCCATAAATTTCCATTTTCGTCCTCGAAAATAGATTTTACACTGTTGTAGCTGATTTCCTTTGAGTTTTCTTTTTTACTGTAATAGCTGGTAAAAGAACTGTCATCTTCTACAAATCGGTTAAGCCCCTTTTCGGTACCTATCCAAATTTGGTGAGACGAATCTTCATAAATGGTATTTATTTCATCCGAACTTATTGAACTATCGTCACCAGGTCTATGGACAAAATTATAAAACTCTTCTGTGTTATTATTAAATAGGTTTAACCCTCCTATTGTTGCCACCCACATTCTTTGTTTGGAATCTACGAAAATTGCAGACACATCGTCGGCTGTAAGACCACCGTTTTCCTGATTAAAAATTTTGAATGTATTACCGTCGTACCTGCTTAACCCGCTTTTTGTCCCTATCCAAACGAAGCCGTCTTTGCCTTGCGTAATACTTGTAACAGAGCCACTGGAAAGGTCTTTCGATTTATTCATCTTGATAAAGACTTGCTGGGTTTGCGAAAAAGCATCCCCACAAACCGTTAAAACAGCAGCCAAAATAAAATAAGCAAAACAATTAAAAGGCTTTATATTTTTTCTCAAAACAAGCATCGTAATAAATAGAAATGACAAAGTAGCTATTCCTTTAATATAAAGAGATTCCTCAATAAATAAAATTAAAATTTGATTCGATGGAAAAAGACCTACAAGGTTTTTGAAATCTTATAGGTCTATCATAATATCAAATATCTCTACGAAGGAACACGTTTATTCAACATCCATGATCCTTAAATTCTTAAGGTATAGCGGATTACGATCCACACTTGTGTAGCCAGGTGCTGGTTTAATGTCAATGCAATCTATTTCAGCAACAGTAGCCGCAGTTTCGCTTCCCGAGGCGAGAAAGTTGCTTACCCTACCCAGATCAACCGTATTAAAGGTCAATGTCACCCATTTGTTGGGTTCTGGGATATAGGCAGAATATCCTATATAATAACCTGAAGCATCATATCCACTTTCTACGTTCGCATGTTTAGCGTAATTTGCCAAAATTAAATCTACTTTATAGCCTTTCGATGGATCAGAATTCCATACTTCAGTTAAGGCAATAAGATTTTCCCAGCTAAAATCAGGATCAACAGTGGCGTCATAATACGCATCTACTTTTATCACTTTCGAGCCTGCTGTTAGTTCATTTGTTTCTGCGTTCCATTGTGGCAGGGCCTCCACTTGTTCTGTTGGTATTGGCGTTTTTAAATTATACAGAATATGTACCCAGCCGCCCCAATTGTCGAATCCATCTGCTGGAACTTTGGTTATTTTATGTACTTTTCCTTCCTCTCCCTCAGCCGGATTTGGTTGCGCAAACGATACTATTGACTGGGAATGAACAACTTCCGCTGAAGCTGAACTTGTCAGGCTTCCGGATACATTAAAATTTGTTAGCTTCCTAACATCCCAATCCATTACTGTTTTGGTTTCATTGGAAGTGCTTGCTCCCGAAAAGTCGATTAATAAAAATCCTAAATCTTCTCCCGGAATCGGCACAACAGTAATTTCATCTGTAGAAGTTGTATTGGCATACGCATCTTCAATGGTGAAAATGAAGTTTTGCGGTGTTTCATCTTGCACTAAAAAATCGTATGATAATTCTCCCTGAGTAGTCGAACCATCGTATTTTTTAACAGACTTTCCATTTACAAAGATCTGGCTTAAACCTGCTTCTGCAGTAAAATTTAGGTTAAAACCAACCGTTTCCCCAACAGTAGGCGTTAACTCTCCCGTAGATAAGTCAGGCGAAGCAATGGATATTGAAGGTGGAGCAAAGTCAGGCAATTCGGCTGTCCCTTCATCTTCCTGGCAAGCTGTAAATAAGAAAAAGAAAAGTGTCGCAATCGATAGCGGAATGGTGTTGTAAAATAGTTTCATAGAATTCATGTTGTGTTTTATATTACATAAACCCGAATTTATTTGTTTCTCCGGTCACAGAGGTGAAGATATTCATCAAATGAGGTGGGTATTTTCGATAGCGAAGGTTAGATGAGGGGTTAAGTGTTAAATTGTAGCAAAAACACCAGCACTAAGGGGAAGTCTAAAGTGGTGATCTGTGAGGGCAAAGACCACGGCGAAGGATGGGACCATAATGGGTTTCTATCGTTTTCGCAAAAACCCTAGCTCGTCGGTTTTTTTAAAATGGTAATCAAGCCTTTTATCACCTCATCCCCTGCCTTCTCCTCAAGGAGAAGGTGTTACAGCAGTGGTTGTAGTGACAGTGGTTGTGGTTTTTTGGATCTGCTCTTAACGGTGAGGCAAGTCCTCTCCTTCAGGAGAGGATGTAGGTGAGGTATCGCGAATCTATCGTTTTGGAAAAAGCTTTCTTTCTTTCGTTTCAAAGTGATAGCTTTCATCACCTCGCTTCCCTTCAATACTATTAAGTTAAGACGATTTGTCCTTCTCCTCAACACAATAGCATCTGTTGCTGTCCTATGTGTTATCCGCCAGTCTTAACTAACGACATTGGGACATAAGACCAAGGGGGAGTAACATTTGCTCTTGCTTTTTTCTTCAATCGGTTTTCTTTGCGGTCTCTGTCCTCAACTTAGCGAGCTTTGCGTGAAGTGCGACAGGCACGACTCTACAGCAAATGAATATTATTTTCTTCGCATGCGTTTATTATT
>CAMPJM010000126.1 GCA_946886805.1 uncultured Flammeovirgaceae bacterium
TGTCAATCTTTAGAAATAAGAAGAAATGGCTTGGGTGCTGATGGAAAAGAGCTTACCAACCAGGAACAAATACTGCATAGCCTCAAAAACCCTAGCTGGAACAGGCTTTTTCATATTTATGACGCATTCAAATTAGGGATTGCTTTTAAAACCATTGAAAATATAACCAAAATTGATAAATGGTTCTTGCAGCAAATAGAGGAGCTGGTAGCTTTAGAAAGAGAAATTGAAAAATATGACCTGGCAACAATTCCACATAATTTAATAAGGGAAGCTAAGGAAAAAGGGTATGCAGACAGACAGCTTGCTCATTTACTGGAGTGCCTTGAGAGTGAAGTCTACTCAAAAAGAATAGAACTGGGCATAAAGCGGGTCTTCAAACTCGTAGATACTTGCGCAGCAGAATTTGAAGCTAGCACTCCGTATTATTATTCAACCTTTGAAGATGAAAATGAATCTATCCCTTCGGACAAGAAAAAAATAGTAGTTTTAGGTTCGGGACCCAACAGGATAGGTCAGGGAATTGAATTTGATTATTCCTGCGTTCATGGAGTTTTGGCCGCTAAAGAATGTGGTTATGAGACGATCATGATCAATTGCAATCCCGAAACAGTTTCTACAGATTTTGATGTTGCTGACAAGTTATACTTCGAACCAGTTTTCTGGGAGCATATTTATGATATTATCCTTCACGAAAACCCGGTAGGTGTAATTGTGCAGTTAGGTGGGCAAACAGCCTTAAAACTGGCTGAAAAGCTCGAAAGGTATGGCATAAAAATTATCGGTACGAATTACGAATCTCTTGATCTGGCTGAAGACAGGGGTAGTTTTTCAAATCTACTGAAGGAAAATAATATTCCTTATCCTGATTTTGGGGTGATTACCGATGCTGATAGTGCCCTTGAGTTATCAAAAACAATAGGTTTTCCACTGTTAGTGCGACCTTCTTATGTATTGGGGGGTCAAAACATGAAGATTGTTATCAACGAACAAGAACTGGAGACCCATGTTTTAGACATTCTTAAAGATATTCCTGGCAACAAAGTTTTGCTAGATCATTTTTTGGAAGGGGCGATTGAAGCTGAAGCCGATGCAATCTGCGATGGGGAAGATGTGTATATTATTGGAATAATGCAGCATATCGAACCTGCCGGTATTCATTCAGGAGACTCCTATGCGGTACTTCCTCCTTATAATCTTGGGGATTTTGTAATCAGACAAATAGAGGCTTACACAGAAAAAATAGCACTGGCTTTGAACACCGTAGGGCTCATAAATATCCAATTTGCGATTAAAAATGATAAAGTTTATATCATTGAAGCAAACCCAAGAGCCTCTAGAACCGTTCCATTCATTTGTAAAGCATATCAGGAACCTTATGTAAATTATGCTACGAAAGTAATGCTGGGTGAGAAAAAAGTTAAAGACTTCGATTTCAAACCTGTCAAAAAAGGATATGCCATAAAAGTTCCTGTGTTTTCGTTTGAAAAGTTTCCCAATGTAAATAAGGAATTAGGTCCGGAAATGAAATCCACAGGTGAAGCCATCTATTTCATTGACGATTTGATGGACGACTATTTCTTAAAAATTTATAGTGAAAGAAACTTATACTTAAGTAAATAAGTTGATTAGATACAGAAAAATCTAGTGCGATGTTTAAATTTCTTTTAATTACATTTTTAGTTTGCTATTTAATTTACAAGGTAGGTGGATATTTGTTAAAATTCTTCTTCTTGTCCTTGGGAAATAAAATGCAGAATAGTCAAAATTTCAATCAATCACATACCAATAATGTCCACCGGCGACCCACCAATGGAAACGTGGATATTGCTTATGTCCCAAAGAACGGTAAAGATAAGGTTGAAAAAAACTTTAACGGTGGGGAGTATGTTGATTATGAAGAGATAAAAAAGAAATGATCTATAGAAGACTTAACTTATAAAACCCTTCTATAAAAGCTTAATAGACTTAGCAGTGAAGGATTTTTAACGATAATAATTGGCCTGAATAATTTTATTCAGGCTTTTTTTTACCAGTTTTGCTTTTTTGTATAGGTCTTTGGCTTTCTTGCGTCTTTCTTCTCCACCCTCTTATTTTTCATAGCCTCATAGTCATTATAAGTAGTTCCGTTTTGTCTCACATAAACGGTTTTGGAACAACTGAAAACTGAAAATCCTATGAAAAGGAGTAAAAGTAGCGTGATTACCCTCGCCTTATTTGTTTTCTTTTTCATAGCACGAATCTAAACATAGAATTCGGAAGGCGGGCAGACAGAGTTTTTTGCTTCATTACCCTTGTAAGAATTTTTCTCGTTTAGATCAGAAATTAGCGATAGCAATCCTTGTAAAATATTAATATCTTTGTGTTCTGTTAATTTTTTTAAAATATTATCTTTTAGATTATGTCATATAACAGAATCAGGGAAGTTCTTGGCAAAGATGCCGACAACCTTCTCAACCATACTTGCCAAACTGTTTCAGCCGACCTTCTCCACAAACCAGGACCAAATTTCATAGATGAAGTATTCGTACATACCAACAGAAACCCTCAGGTTCTTAGGAATTTAGCTGCCATATATGGTTCGGGAAGATTGGCAAATACCGGATACATTTCTATTCTGCCCGTTGACCAGGGGATTGAACATACCGCCGGGGCTTCGTTTTCACCAAACCCTTTGTATTTTGATCCGGAAAATATAATCAAACTCGCCATAGAGGGCGGATGTAATGCAGTTGCCTCCACATTTGGCAATCTGGCAATGCTCTCACGAAAATATTGTCATAAGATCCCGTTTGTTGTAAAGATCAACCATAACGAGCTTTTAAGCTATCCAAATAAATACGATCAAATAATGTTTGGATCTGTTGAGGAGGCATGGAATCTTGGAGCAGCGGCAGTTGGAGCTACCATTTATTTTGGATCGGAAGAATCAAACAGGCAGATTGTAGAAGTTGCTGCAGCATTCGAAAGGGCGCATGAATTGGGAATGGCTACAATACTCTGGTGCTATACCCGAAATCCAGGTTTTAAGAAAGACGGGACAGACTATCATGCAGCCGCTGATCTTACCGGGCAAGCGAACCATTTGGGTGTTACGATCCAGGCGGATATTATAAAACAAAAACTTCCGGTTAATAATGGTGGTTTTACTGCGATAAATTTTTCCAAATCAAATCCCAAAATGTACGAAGAACTTTCAAGCGATCATCCCATCGATTTGTGTCGGTATCAGGTACTGAATTGCTACCTCGGCAGGGCTGGACTAATTAATTCTGGTGGTGGGTCAGAAGGCGACTCAGATCTTGCAGAAGCAGTCAAAACAGCAGTGATAAATAAAAGAGCAGGCGGAATGGGTTTAATTTTAGGAAGAAAAGCATTTCAAAGACCAATGAAAGACGGAGTTGAATTGTTAAATGCTGTTCAAGATGTATATTTGGAAAATCAAATAAAGATTGCATAGCTTTTGGTATGCTAAAAAGATAATTTTATAAAAAAATAGATACATGACTTGGTTCAAGAGAAAGGACAAAGGTATTACCACGCCTACTGAGGCAAAAAAAGAAGCTCCAGATGGTCTTTGGTATAAAACACCGACAGGAAAGATCATTCATACCAGAGAATTGAAAAGCAATTCTTATGTAAGTCCTGAAGATGATTACCACGTTAGAATAGGGTCAAAAGAATATTTTGAGATTTTATTCGATAAAAACGAATTTGAAGAGCTAGATGCCAATTTAACTTCGGCAGACCCTCTAAAATTTGCAGATAGCAAGCCTTATCCAAGCCGGATTAAAGCCACACAAGAGAAAACAGATCTTAAAGATGCCGTTAGAAGTGCCCATGGCAAACTGAATGGAATAGAAATCGTAATAGCCTGTATGGACTTCAATTTTATCGGTGGTTCGATGGGTTCTGTAGTCGGAGAAAAAATTGCAAGAGCAATAGATTACTCTCTCCAAAATAAAATTCCATTCTTAATGATCTCCAAATCAGGAGGGGCAAGAATGATGGAAGCGGGATATTCCCTTATGCAAATGGCAAAGACTTCCGCAAAGCTTGCATTACTATCTGAGGGAAAAGTGCCTTATATTTCTTTATTAACAGATCCGACCACCGGTGGTGTTTCGGCTTCGTTTGCTATGTTGGGCGACTTTAACATTGCAGAGCCAGGTGCTTTAATTGGATTTGCCGGCCCAAGAGTTATCCGTGAAACCATAGGTAAGGATCTACCAAAAAACTTCCAAAGCTCTGAATTTGTATTGGAGCATGGCTTTTTGGATTTTATTGTTGACCGGAGAAATCTAAAGGCAAAACTAACAACACTGTTGAAAATGCTTCAGTAGAGACATGGTAGTAGAGACAAGGCACGCCTTGTCTCTACTACCATGTCTCTGTGTCTCTATTTTTCTACGCCTGTTTTATTGCATTTCATGAAAACCTAGCCCATGCGGTTAATAGCAAAGCCAGTTTTATGTAATTATTATGTCACTTACCGGTGTAATGCTCAGTGTGGCTTTTGCGATATATGGGAAAGGCCCTCACCTTATGTAAATGAAGACGCCGTCCTCTCAAATTTAAAGGATTTAAAAAAACTTGGCGTAAAAGTTATCGATTTCACTGGTGGAGAACCTTTACTTCACCAAAAAATTGATGTTTTTCTAAAGCTTGCAAAAGAATTAGGATTTATTACCACCCTCACTACCAATTGCCTACTGTATCCAAAATGGGCAGAAAAAATAAAAGGGAAGGTAGACATGCTACACTTCTCGCTAGATGCGGGAGAAAAAGGCCTGCATGATGCAAGCAGAGGTGTTGCCTGCTTTGATTTTGTTTTGAAATCAATAGAAATTGCTTTGAACCTCCAGGACAAGCCTGATATTATTTTCACAGCAACAGAAGAAAATATCGATCAAATTGCAGTGATATATGAGAAAATCTGTCTTCCGGATGACCTTGTCCTGATCATAAACCCTGTTTTTGAATATAACAAAGTTAATTCAGGAGCCGGCTTGTCGGATAGCTCTTTGAATCTCTTGTCGAGTTGGGGGAAAAAGAAAAATGTCTACCTAAACGAAGCATTTGTCTCCTTGCGAAAAGATGGGGGAAATAAAATTGATGATCCTGTTTGTAAAGCAGCAAGTTCCACCATTGTTATTTCTCCTAAAAATGAACTGCTTTTACCTTGCTATCATTTGGGAATAGACGCAATTCCAATCGAAAACAGTCTGTTCAACCTCTATAATTCAGAAAAAGTAACGAATTTGGTGAAACTGGAAGGACAATATCCTCAATGCGAAGGCTGTTCAATTAACTGTTATATGCAGCCCTCTTTTGCCGTTGAAATGAATAAATATTGGTGGAAGGCTTTACCGAGTACTATAAAATATAACCAAATGAAAGGCACCTGGAAAAAGCTGCTGTCTAAAACCGCATATACCGATTAGATAACATGGAAATGTTAAATATTTCCTATTGTGTACGGTATATTATATAATTTCACAACTTTTTTAAAATATATGTTGTTAGCTTTACAAGATATTTAGATAGTCAAGATATTTAAATAGTTATGTAATAAAATTTACTAACGTGGATTTATTGTTTTGATATATTATAAATATATTTGCGTTCCATTAGGATGGATCAATTAAAAGTCTTCTATAACAAATTAATAAAAGTTAAATGACTGAAATAGTTATAACTTCGATTATCGCCTTTACCGTTATTATTTTGGTGCTGGTTTTAATTCTGCTCTTTGCACAATCCAAGCTTGTACAATCGGGTGACGTAAAAATCTTTATCAACGGCGATGACAAAAACCCGCTTGTTGCATCTGCAGGGTCAAGTTTATTGTCCACATTATCTGCATCTAAAATCTTTCTTCCCTCTGCTTGTGGTGGTGGTGGAACCTGTGCCATGTGTAAATGCGTGGTTGAAGATGGCGGAGGCGAGGTATTACCAACTGAAGTAGGACATCTTAGCCGTACTGAACAAAAAGAACACGTACGCCTTTCTTGCCAGGTCAAGGTAAAGCAAGACATGCACATTCGAATTCCCGAAGAAATTTTTGGAATTAAGAAATGGGAATGTGAAGTTGTTTCAAATTACAATGTTTCTACGTTTATCAAAGAGTTTGTTGTAAAACTACCTGAAGGGGAAACAATGGATTTTCAATCTGGTGGCTATATTCAAATAGACGTACCAGAGTGCGAAATAAAGTTTGCCCCGATGGACATTACTCCACACCCGGAATTAGGCCACAAAGAGGATGTATATCAGTCTGACTGGGATAAATTTGGACTATGGGATCTTGTTATGAAAAATGATGAGCCTATCTTCCGTGCCTACTCTATGGCAAATCATCCGGCTGAAGGAAACATTATTATGTTGAACATCCGTATTGCCACTCCACCATGGGATAGAGCGGCCAATAAATGGATGGATGTAAATCCTGGAATCTGTTCTTCTTATGTATTCTCAAAAGTAAAAGGAGATAAAGTTACCATTTCAGGTCCTTATGGAGAATTCCATATAAACCCTACCAAACGAGAGATGATTTACATAGGTGGTGGTGCAGGAATGGCTCCGCTAAGATCTCATATATTTCACTTGTTCCATACTGAAAAAACAGACAGGAAAGTATCATACTGGTATGGTGGGCGATCCAAAAGGGAATTGTTTTATACGGATCACTTCCGCGATATAGAAAAAGATTTCCCAAATTTCGAGTTTCATGTCGGCTTGTCAGAGCCTCTTCCTGATGATAACTGGAAAGTTAAAAAGGAATTAAGAGGAGAAGGTGATGGCTATGTTGGCTTTATTCATCAGGTACTTTTCGATAACTATTTGAAAAACCATCCGGAGCCAGAGGAAATAGAATATTACCTATGTGGACCTCCTATGATGAATGCCGCAGTTCTTAAAATGTTGGACGATATGGGAGTACCTTCAGAAAACATTCGATTTGATGATTTCGGAGGATAAGACTCTTTTGAAAATTTAATAAAAAAAGCCTGCTAAATTATAGTGGGCTTTTTTTATTTTTAAAGTTGGGATGAGTTAATCGTCATTGCGCATCTCATCCGCTTTATTAATACTCAAAAGTGGCCAAATATTATAAGAAGTAGGCTTCTTGCTTTTGACAGGCATTTACTAAAATTGAACAACTTGTTAATTTTACAATGGATTTAAAAATATTTTTTACACCTCTTGATGAAACCTTGTATGATGGCATTACCAATCAAAACACTTTTTTTGACGCCATTCATATAAATAAAGAACAATCACCAGACTTACGATCGGCAGATATCGCCATTATCGGTGTACAGGAAAACCGTGGAAGCTCCCTAAATAAAGGTGTAGATAAAGGGGCAGACATAATTAGAAAAAAGCTCTATAAGCTTAAAAAAGGGAGTGGCTCTTATAGAATTCTAGATCTAGGAAACCTGCGAAATGGTCACACTCTCGAAGACACTTATTTCAGGTTAAAAGAGGTCTGTAGTATTTTAATAGAACAAAATACCCTCCCCTTAATTATTGGGGGCTCTCATGATCTGGATTATGGTCAATATATGGCTTATGAAGACATGGAAAAGCTTATAAGCCTATTGAATGTGGATGCTATGCTTGACTTGGAAGCGCACGAAGACCTTGCCATGAATAAGAAGCATATCAATAGGATTTTAATGCACGAACCAAATTATCTTTTCAATTATACCCATCTAGCTTATCAAAGTTATCTTATCGATCAATCAGCAATTGCTATTTTGGAAAAGCTCTATTTTGAATCTCATCGTTTAGGAAACTTGCGACAAAATATTCAGGAAATGGAACCTGTAATCCGTTATGCCGATATGCTGACATTTGATGTAACAGCAATAAAATCAAGCGATGCGCCGGGAAATGAAAATGCGCAAGCTTTTGGCCTTACGGGTGAAGAAGCCTGCCAGATTTGTTGGTATGCAGGTTTAAATGATAAATTAAGCTCAGCGGGATTTTATGAATATAATCCCGAATTTGATGATGTGAATCAGAAAACCGCTTCGGTTGTTGCTACCATGATCTGGTATTTCATCGAGGGCTTTTATAATAGAAGAAATGAAAAAGATTTTAAAGTCAATGATTATCTAAGGTATGTCGTTTCTATGCCGTCGGATCCAGAGAAGCTTATTTTCTATAAAAGTAAAATGAGTGAAAAATGGTGGCTGGAGGTTCCATATCCAAAAGGGAAAAAGGTAAAAGGTTTAGGAGATTCCAGCTTTGGCAGAAATTGCATAATTCCCTGTAGCTATTCGGACTATGAAATTGCCTGTAAAGGAGAGCTGCCAGAAAGATGGATTAACACCCATGCAAAATTGTAAACTACCGGAATAAGATTTTCAGTCCGATCCTCTCTTCGCAAACTGGCCCTGCTAAACCTTTAGCTGAAAGAATAGGTTTAAAGAAGAAAGGCAACAATATATGGAGAACGAATTTGGACCAGCGTTTCCTGAACAATCGGGTCGTTTATCTTTAAAAGTACCAGTAGTAACACGATTGGGAAGTGCTGCTGTGGATATTATAATTGTCCTCCTTCTTGTTTATTTCATACCTGTTTTAGGTCCTTTTATTGGTGTAGCCTATTATTTGAGTAAGGACGCATTACCAGTGTTAAAAGGACAGAGTTTGGGAAAAAAGATCTTTAAGTTACAAGTACTGTCTCAGTTTGATGAAACGGCAATAACCAAAAACTATAGAAGTTCCTTTTTACGATCATTTACTTTATTTATACCAGTCTTAAACCTTCTGGAACTGGCACTAATCTTATTAAATAAACATAGGTTTGGAGACCGCTGGGCACGCACTTTTGTGAGCAAGAAAAACCCTCAACAGGACATCGATCATGATTATTTGAAAGAACCATCCTAAATAAAGGTGGGGAAATTCACCACTTGCTTCAGGAAATGCAGATCTTGCTTCTTATCAGACTGTCACATTGAACTATTTTAAAGGATACTTTGTGAAAGACGTGAGGTATATTCAGTATATTTGGAAAGCATAGAAATATGGTCTAATTTATCTTGTGATGGAGAAAAATGCAATACAGACAACTTTGGAGAAACATAACTTGAGAAAAACTACTGCTCGGGCTGAAATTCTTCAACTCTTTTATAACGAAGCCCCTGCTGTTTCTCATAGTGATCTGGAGGTAGCTTTATTAAATAGGTTTGACAGGGTTACTATCTACAGGACCTTAAATAGCTTTGAAGAAAAAGGTATTATTCATAAAGTCTTTGACAGCAGCGGTATCGGAAAGTACGCTTTGTGTCACCAAAACTGTTCTGAAGAAGAACACCATGACGAGCATGTTCATTTTAATTGCACAAATTGCGGAAATACATATTGCCTGGAGAGCGCTGAAATTCCAAAAATCTCTATTCCTGAAAAATTTAAAGCAAAAAGTTTCTATTTAATTGC
>CAMPJM010000127.1 GCA_946886805.1 uncultured Flammeovirgaceae bacterium
TTAGTGATCACTCCCCTATGTATCCTTCTTGTACCCCTTGTTTTGTTGCATATCAGTTTCTTTGTGGTCAAATTCAAACGTTTGCAATTCAAAGCTAGCTTTTGAAGAAGCTGGCGTAACAATTTAAACTAACAAACTAAATATGAACAAACATTACAAAATTCATTTCCTGATCCTATTATTAGGGATGTGTATAAGCACATCTTCCTGGGCACAGGAAAAAAATGTTACGGGAACGGTTTCAGATGCTGCAGATGGTTCTGCACTTCCTGGAGTTACTATCATTGAGCAAGGAACTACTACAGGAACAGTTACCGACATAGATGGTAGGTATTCTATTAATGTAGCCGAAAATGCTGTCTTAACATATTCCTTTGTGGGATACGAAACGGTAAGCAAGGAAGTGGGCGCACAGTCCACTATAGATGTGAATCTGTATCCTGATATTCAACAATTAGGGGAATTGGTAGTAATAGGATATGGTACCCAGAAAAGACAAGATGTAACTGGTGCTATTACAACCGTAAGCCCTGAGCAGTTTAATAAAGGTGTGGTTGGTTCGCCTGATCAGCTTTTAGTGGGCAAGGTACCCGGACTAACCATTAATCGTAGTGGTGGGGATCCAACTGCTAAACCTAATATTCAGCTGCGTGGCCCTTCTTCTTTGACAGCAAGTTCGGCACCTTTTTATGTTATAGATGGTGTACCTGGAGCATCAATTGATTTGGTTGCGCCCGATGATATTGAATCTATTGACGTGCTAAAAGATGCTTCATCGACCGCTATATATGGATCAAGAGCTGCAAATGGCGTTATAATGGTTACAACAAAGCGAGGTAAGGAAGGAAAGCCAGTGTTTTCATACAGCGGCTATGTAGCCGTAGAGGAGGTTTCGAACAAGGTTGACGTTTTGAACGCTTCTGAATACAAACAGTTTTTAGCGGATAATGGACAAACTGTGGCGGAAGGCGAGGATGGTTTCGACACAGACTGGCAAGAAGAGCTGTACCGCACAGGAATATCTCACAATCATAACTTATCGTATTCAGGAGGAAGTGAATTTACTAAGTACAATGCTTCTGTAAATTACTTTAAAAATGACGGAATCGTCAAGAGAAATGCGCTGGAGCGTGTCATTGCAAGAGTTGGAGTAGATCAGGAGGCTTTCGATGGCAGACTGCGTTTGGGATTGTCATTGGTAAATAGCATGATCAATTCAGACCATGTTGATTACGGAATTTTTAATGGTGCGGCTAGATACCTTCCTGTTTCCCCTATTATGAGTGACAACCCGCTCTATGATCCCTACGGTGGATATTTTCAGGTTCCTGGCAGGATTAATTATAGTAATCCTGTTGCGATGCTCAACCAAAGAGATGAAGAAAGAAAAACCAATCTTACATTGGGAATGGCAAAAGTAGGTTTTGATATTTTCCCAGGCCTGGTTTTGAATATGACAGGTTCTTTTCAAAGGGAAAACTACGACAGAAACTATTATATGAGCCGTGAGGACTTTGGAGCACAGGCATTGGGAATGGGACATGCAGAGCGTGAAAACTTAATGCATACGGAAAAGATATTTGAATCTATCTTAAACTATTCCACAACCATCAGTGAAAACCATGAGCTAAAGCTTTTGGCCGGATATTCTTATCAAAATTCCTTAAGGAACGACGGTATAAAGGCAAGAAATAATACTTTTTCATCAGATGATTTAGGCGCAAATAATCTTTTAACTGGTAATGGAGAAGGTGGCAGCGCATTTCACTTTCAAGATTATCCCCGCAAAGAGGAATCTGTATTAGTTTCCTTTTTCGGAAGGGCGAACTACAGTTATAAAGGCAAATATATATTAAGTGCAACATTGCGTACTGATGGTTCATCAAAGTTTGGCGCAAACGACCGTTGGGCAATGTTCCCTGCGGTTTCAGCTGCCTGGAGAATTTCTGATGAAGCTTTTATGCAAGATCAAAATCTGTTTTATGATTTGAAATTAAGAGCTGGCTATGGTGTTTCGGGTAACCAAAACATTCCTCCATACCGTTCCATTACTTTATATGGCCCTCAGGGAGATCAGTTCCTATACAACGGCAAATTTATCAATAGTTATTCTGTAGTACAAAATCCGAATCCGGATTTGAAATGGGAAACAACTACAATGATAAACGCTGGTGTTGATTTCGGGCTTCTAGCTGGAAAAATTAACGGTTCCGTAGATGTCTATAGCAAAGAAACCAATGATTTGTTATATGAATACAATGTTTCGACACCACCATATCAGTTCAATCGACTATTGGCTAATGGTGCTTCTATGACCAATAAAGGAATAGAGATAATGTTAAATGCCTACGTTATCGAATCTGGAAATTTTGAATGGTATTCATCAGTAAATTTTGCTTCAAATAAAAATGAGATCGGTTCTCTTTCCAGCAATATCGGAAATTTAAGTGTATCCCAAAGACTTGAAGGATCACCCGGCTTGGACGGCTGGACAGGGCAAACTGTTAGTATTGTGGCTCCTGGTTACGCAATAGGTACTTTCTTTGCGCCTAAATATGTAGGCTATGATGCTACTACCAATGAAACTATTTACGAAACAAAAAATGGCGAATTAGTAACTGCTGAGAATTTAAGTACCCCAAATGATTATCGGGTTATTGGGCAGGCATTGCCAAAGTTTACCTATGGTTGGAGCAATACATTTTCTTATAAAGCCTTTGACTTCGGTTTCTTTATAAGAGGAGTTTATGGTAATGACATATACAATGCGACTCGGGCGGATTTGTCTCGTCTAAATCAAGCTTCTGTAACCAACGTTTCTAAAGAAGCAGTAGAAGATGGCATTTTTGAAGCACCTGTTAACTCTAGCCGTTGGCTGGAAGATGGCTCGTTTCTTCGTTTGGACAACGCGACGTTAGGTTATAATTTCAATCTGGAGAATAATAAATATATCAAAAATGCAAGGATATATTTAACCGGGACCAACCTGTTTACTATCACCAAATATACTGGCGTAGATCCTGAGGTTTCTTTAGACGGACTGTCTCCAGGATTGGATAACAGGAATTACTATCCTAAAACCCGATCGTTCCTAGTTGGTGTCAATCTAACTTTTTAATAATAAACAAAATCTAAAATGAACATATTTAACAAATGCAGGAATATACTATTAGGCATGCTGGCTTTGTTTGCCGTGCCTTCTTGCACAGATCTCGATGAGGAAGTTTACTCTGTATATACGGACGAAAATTTCCCTACCACCCCTGAGCAATATGCAGCACTTACTGGTCCTATTTATGTGGCAGCACAAAAGTTTTTTGATAACAATTACTATGATATGCAGGAGACCGCAACGGATGAGGTATTAGTGCCTACTCGTGGTGGAGACTGGTTTGATGGAGGAAAATGGAGAGATATGCATTTTCAAACATGGAGTCCTTCCCATGAATTGATGCGTAACTCATGGGACTGGGGCTTTAATGCTATTGGTACTTGTAATAGAGTGTTAAAAATATTTGAAAATGCACCGGAAAGTGAGGGCAAGCACCAAACAATCGCCGAGATCAAAACCATGCGTGCCTGGTATTATTATTTGATGATGGATTCCTTTGGTGATATCCCGCTCGTAACAACTTTTGATGATAATGCTGAAAATCCTAGCCAGAGTACCAGAACTGAGGTTTTCGAATTTATTGCAAAAGAATTGGAAGATAATCTTCAGTTTTTGACAGAGGAAGTAAACGCTGAAACTTATGGAAGACCTACCAAATGGATGGCTCATACTTTATTGGCAAAACTTTACCTCAATGCAGAAGTGTATACTGGTACACCACAGTGGGACAAGGTAATTACACATGCTGATGCAGTTATTGCTAGTAACAAATATGAATTGGGGAACTATTTTGCCCAGTTTATGCCCGACAATGGCCCTGCTGATAAAGAACCTATTTTTTCTATTCCATTTGATGCAGTAAGGGCAAAAGGAAATTTACTTTTCAATAAAGTCCTTCATTATGCACATCGTGATACCTACGGTTTAACTACAGATCCTTGGAATGGCTGGACTACCTCTCCTGAATTCTTTGACACATTTGATGATGAAGATTTGAGGAAAGAACAATGGCTTTATGGACAACAATATAACAGTACCGGAGACCCTCTCATATATGATGGTATAAGTGTAGTATTGGATCCTTATGGTTTTGGTACGGAATTCGATTTAGGCGGAGACGCAGAGGTTGGACGTTTGGTAGGTGCTCGAAATGTTAAATATTTTCCTGATGCCGAGGCAGTTCAGAATAATGCTAACAATGATTTTGTGGTCTTTCGCTATGCTGATATTTTGTTAATGAAGGCAGAAGCTTTGGTTCGTAAAGGGGAAACAGGTGGAGTAGCACTTGATTTGGTGAATCAAATTCGTGAGAGGGCGTTTGGAAATTCTGACCATAACCTTACGTCGCTGACGCTACAAGACATTTATGATGAACGAGGAAGAGAGTTTGCCATGGAAATGACAAGACGGATTGATATGATCAGGTTTGGAACATTTCTGGATGCCAATGTATACAAACCGGCAAAGACAGCAGAAACACATAGGCTGATATTTCCTATACCTTCCGATGCCTTAACAACCAATAGTAATTTAATTCAAAATCCAGGCTACTAAAAGAATCACTTATGAAATTAAATAATTTTAAAAATAAACTGTCTCTGCTTGTCGCCTTTAGTTTGGCGGTTGGCTTGTTCACTTCCTGTGAGGATGATGACATTGGGACAATAGATCGGTTCGAGTTATCTGTAGAAGAGGTTCCGGATACTGTTCTCTATGGCAGGGAAATACCCTTGAAAATTATTGTTGCGAATGCTGAAAACGTTCAGGTAGTGATAACCCAGGAAGGTATTCCGGGTGAAATTTTACATGATGAAACTATTGAAGTTGAAGCAAACAGAATGGTTTACAATGTGGGTGTTAAGGTGCCTTCTGATGGCTCATGGCAGGGATTTTATGTCATAGATATAATTGCTCGTAAGGGCGACGAAACCTCTACAGAAACCAAAACCCTTTTTGTTAAAGAGGGTCCAAGGGAGTTGTTCCTGGTCGGAGGTTCGTCTGAGGCTGGTTGGGAACCTACAAAAGCAATTAAGTTAAATCGCCACGAAAAGGATGGTGTCGCCTACCATGATATCTTTTTATACCTTACAACAGCCGGTGATGGGTTTAAAATTTTACCGACACAGATCGATTATGTAGGTGGCATAGGCCAGAAAGAAGGTGAATTGTCAAATGAAGAGGATGCCTCCAATTTTACGGTGGAAGAAGACGGCTTCTATAGGGTTCGTCTTACCGAAGACACCACCGCTCCTTTAGGTTATACCGATTTGGAAATTGTCAAATCAAATTGGGCTATAATTGGAAGCGCAACTCCAGGTGGCTGGGACACTGATACGGACATGGTCAGCCCAGGAAGTAAGGACGATTATGTTTGGTCAATTACTTTAGATCTTGTTGCCGGAGATTTGAAATTTCGTGAAAATGATGATTGGGCTGTGAATTTGGGTGGTACTGAAAGCGAGTTGACTTTCGATGGGGCTAATATTGCTGTCGCTGCAGGGAATTATACGATTTCTTTGAGTCTGGAGCCCGATGGTTACACCTATTCTTTAAAGGCAAACTAGTTTAAAGATATCATGGGACTCTATCTGAAATTATTTTCGGACGGAGTTCCTTGAAAAAACTCCTCCTGAATAAATCTAAAACGATAAAATATTCAATAATGAAACCAAATATAAAATTTCGCTCCCCTAAATTATTCCTAATATTACTGTTTTGTTCTATCGGAACAATGTTCTCTTGCGCCGAGGAAGAGGACGATCTGGTACTTACAGAAAAAGTAACTTTAAAACTGACCAACCCCCTGCCGGATACTGTTGATTTAGGCACAAGTTTTTCCATAGATATTTCTTCAAATGCAGAAAGAATAGAAATAAGCTTTGCAAAAGCGAATAAGCCCGACTCCTTATTTAAAATGACGGAACTGAGTAGCGAAGGAGATATATTTTCTTTTTCGTTTGATGTACCAGCAGATAGTTCATGGACAGGGAGCAATCTGATAAAAATTGCTGCGGTTAAAGGTGAAGAAACTTTGGCTATAACGCGGGCTGTAATTTTAGGCTATGTAGAGGTTGAAGAGGAAGAAGAGGTAGTAGAAGAAGGTCCAGTACGGCCAGAAGCTCTATTTTTGGTGGGTGGTTCTTCTGAGGCGGGCTGGGAACCGACTGCGGCAATCCCCTTTACAATTCGGGAAAAAGACGGAAAAGTTTATCACGAAATTTTCGCATTTCTCTCGGCCGGAGGAGGTGGTTTTAAAGTGCTTCCAACACAAGCCGGTTGGGAAGGAGGATATGGATTGGAAAATGAGGAGCTTTCTAATTCAGGAGGAGCCGCTAACTTTGAAATTGAGTCTGACGGGTTTTATCGTATCACTTTCCTTGAAGATGATGAGTCTCCATTAGGCTTTACTCATGAAATAGTAAATTCTTCATGGGGATTGATTGGCGCTGCTACCCCTACAGGTTGGGACAGTGATACCGATATGGAAGCTCCTTCCAGTGTAGGCGATTATACCTGGACTATTACAGTTGATCTTGTAGCGGACCAGTTTAAATTCAGAGAGAATGATGCTTGGTTAATAGACCTTGGTGCTGGTGCTGAAGAAGGTAGTTTGGCCTTTGGTGGTGCAAATATTGCAGTTACTGAAGCAGGTAATTATACCATTTCTTTAAATCTTGATCCTGAGGGCTATACCTATACCTTGATTAAGAATTGATCAACAATAGTCCGGCACAACCGTGTTGGACTACTTTTAATATTATTATTATAGAAGATATTTTATCTATCATGAAGCTAACTTTTGCTATCTTATTAACATTATTTATTACCTATTCTGCTCATAGCCAAACTTCACCAATAGTTAATATAGGAACAGTAAATACTGTTGATATTAACGATCAGAAAGTAAAGATCACAACCGATCAAAAAATACATATTGAACTGACAGTTTATTCACCATCCATCGTTCGGGTGAGAATGGATAATCAGGAGTTGGCAGAGGATTTCTCTTATGCAGTGATTTCCAAACCACAAGAAACAAAAGTTAACATTACTCAAAACAATGCCGAAATAAGGCTTCTCACTGACTCATTACAAACAATTATTACCAAAAATCCTTTTGCAATTGCTTTTTATACTCCTGATGGTAGGGTTATCAATCAGGACGAAAAGGGACTTACTACTTCCTGGATAAATGAAGAGGTAACAACCTACAAGAAAATGCAGGAAGGTGAACGATTTATAGGTTTAGGCGAAAAAACCGGGGGGTTGGACAGAAGGGGTAGCGCCTACACACATTATAATACCGATGCTTATGGCTACAGCGCAGGGCAAGATCCTATTTATTCTACTATTCCGTTTTACATCGGGATTCATAGCGGATTAAATTATGGGATTTTCCTAGACAACACCTGGCAGAGTGATTTTAATTTTGGTGCTAGTAATAACCGCTTTTCATCATTCGGTGTACAGGGAGGTGAGATGGATTATTATTTTATCTATCACACCAGGCTCGCAGATATTACAACTTCCTATACTGATTTGACGGGCAGAATGCCACTGCCTCCATTGTGGAGTTTGGGATATCAGCAAAATCGCTATTCCTACTACCCTGAAACCGAGGTTTTTCGGATCGCACAGACACTAAGGGAGAAAAAAATTCCAGCCGATGGCATTACACTGGACATTCATTATATGGATGCGTACAAGCTGTTTACCTGGAACAAAGACCGCTTTCCAAATCCCAAAGCAATGAATGAAAAGCTTGAAGAGATGGGTTTTAAAACAACCGTCATTGTTGATCCGGGAATTAAAGTGGAAGCGGGGTATGGTGCTTATGAAAGGGGCGTCGAGTCGGATATATTCCTGAAATACGCAGACGGCGAATATTATACCGGACAGGTTTGGCCGGGTTGGTGCCATTTTCCGGATTATACCAGTAAAGAAGGCCGTGACTGGTGGAAAAACGAGGTAAAGCAATTTGATGAGGACGGCGTTGACGGTATTTGGAACGACATGAATGAAATTGCTACCTGGGGACAAAAAATGCCGGATAATATTCTTTTTGACTATGACGGACATTTGACTACTCACAAAGAAGGTAGAAATGTATATGGGCTTCAAATGACGAGAGCGAGCTATGAAGGTGCCAGAGCGTCTATGGATAAACGACCATTCATTCTCACAAGAGCTGGTTATGCAGGGTTACAGCGTTATACCGCTAAATGGACAGGCGATAATAGATCTGAAGATGATCACATGTTGCTGGGAATCAGGTTGCTAAATAGTCTTGGTGTGAGCGGTGTTGCTTTTTCGGGAATGGACATTGGCGGATTTACTGGCAACCCTTCTGTTGCTTTATATGCGCGCTGGATTCAGATTGGTGCCTTTACACCTTACTTTAGAAACCATACGGGTATCAATACAAAATCTTCGGAGCCCTGGGCTTATGGTGAAGAGGTCTTGGAAATTTCCAGGAACTTTATCAATCTAAGGTATAAGCTGTTGCCTTATTTGTATTCCTCAATGTATGAGGCTACGCAAAATGGGCAACCAATCATGAGAACGCTGGCCATAGACTATACTCATGATCCTAAAGTTTATGATACACAGTTTCAAAACCAGTATTTCTTCGGCGAAGCGTTTTTGATTGCGCCTTTCGAGAGCACTACCAAGTTTGGCAAAGTTTATTTTCCTGAAGGAAAATGGTACAGTCTGTATGACGATAAAATAGAAGAAGGAAATAAGGAAAAAATCCTCCAACTGGCTTACCATAAGCTTCCTGTTTATGTAAAGGAAAGCAGTATTTTTCCTATGCAATCGCTAATACAATCTACTTCGGAATCTCCTACTGATACACTTACCGTTCATGTTTACAAAGGAGACGTAAATAATGCCTTTTTATATTATGAAGATGATGGTGAAACCTATGCTTATGAGGATGGCGAATTTTATAAACGCTTAATTTCTTATAACCCCGGCAACAGTGAAATTATATTTGATAAAGTAGAAGGATCTTATAAATCCAATTTTAATCACATTGAAATTGTATTTCATGGGTTTGAAAATCTTTCGAAATTGAAGTTGAACGGTAAAAACTATACGGTGAAAGATGATTTTGTGTCATTTATTCAACCTATTTCTACCTTTGATCCGACAGGAATTGCTAATCCTGTGGAAGGAGCAAAGGTGAAAAGTATAGTGGTGGATAATGATAGTGGGAAGTTTACGATAAATCTTTAAATAAAAAGGATCACGCAAAGAAAAACAAGGTATAAAAACGCAGAGAACGCAAAGCTATAAAATATGCTGCCGTGGTTTGTGTCTCACAAACCACAC
>CAMPJM010000128.1 GCA_946886805.1 uncultured Flammeovirgaceae bacterium
TTATTTTTGAAGTACTTAACCCTCAACAAACATACGAGGGGATTTAGGGGTTTTTCTGGTTTTCTAAAATTCCTCATTTCACCCCCAACCCCCTAAAGAGGGCGACCACTTACCCATACATTTACTTAATTCTAGAATTTTCCATTCAAACAACCTCAGCTCAAAGTCTACATTTAAAAAATCTTTCAACTCCATTCCATCTCTGCTCTAAAGTCCCCTTTAGATATTTAGGGATTTTAAGTTTACAATTAACAATTACCTCCCTAGCCAATTTTCCATAAGTTTTACCCCATTCTCGGTCATAATCGACTCGGGATGAAACTGCAAGCCCTGTACATCATATTCCTTATGGCGGATTCCCATTATATTTCTGTCCTTGTCAACAGCTGTTACCTTTAAAACCTCAGTCAGTGACTCTGGCTTTACTGCCCAGGAATGGTAAAGTCCGATCCTAAAACTTTGAGGCAACCCATTAAAAAGATAGTTTTCTGTTTCAGAAATGTTAGCTACATCTTCCAACCCATGCTTAACGGTTGAAAGATTAAATAAATCTGCTCCATAAATTTCTGCGATGCCCTGATGTCCTAGACAAATACCTAAAATGCTCTTAGATGGTCCATATTTTTTGATCAAATCAGGCATAATCCCTGCATCCGAAGGAAGGCCAGGGCCGGGAGATAAAAGTATTTTATCATAGCTGCCAACAGCATTCAAAGCTATTTTATCGTTCCTAAACACGTCTATTTGGGAACTATACCCCAACTGACGTAAAATATATACTAGGTTGTAGGTAAATGAATCGTAATTATCTAAGACTAAAATTTTCATTGTCTATCCTATTGAAGTTTTTTTAGTAATTATAAACTATCCTCTGGCTTTGCCAATTTCTTCAGCCATTTTCAACGCAGATCTTAGTGCTGCCAATTTATTATTTACTTCCTGTAGTTCACTTTCAATCTCTGATTTGGCCACAACTCCAGCACCTGCCTGATAAGTTAATTTGTTGTTTCGGCTCAAAAATGACCTAATCATAATTGCGTGGTTGAAACTTCCGTCAAATCCTATCATTCCTATTGCGCCTCCATAATATCCCCGTTGGGTATTTTCATACTTGTCAATCAATTGCATTGCCCTATGTTTTGGGGCTCCGGACAAAGTTCCCGCAGGAAATGTATCGGCTACCAGTTTCAGAAAGGAAAATTCCTTTGGCAATTGTCCTGTTACTTTGGAGACGAGGTGGATGACATGTGAATAATATTGTATTTCTTTCAAAGTCTCTACTGCTACTACACTGCTGCTTTTACTCAAATCATTCCTTGCAAGGTCTACCAACATCAAATGTTCGGAGTTTTCCTTCACATCATTATGCAACTTTTGGGCAAGTTCAGCGTCCGCAATATCATCTCCGGTTCTTAAGAAAGTCCCGGCTATAGGATAAATGGTCGCTTTACCATTTTTGATAGTGATCTGAGCTTCCGGCGAGGATCCGAATAATTTAAAATTGCCATAGTCAAAATAAAATAAATAAGGACTTGGGTTGATGGATCTCAAGGCCCTGTAAACATTCAATTCATCTCCTCTGAATGCTGCCTGGAATCTTCTGGACAAGACAATCTGAAACACATCTCCGACCAGACAATGATGCTTTCCTTTGGCTAATATTTCTAAAAACTCCTCATTCGTATAGTTGGATTGCTCTTCGCCATTCAATTCAAAATTGTAGGCCGGTATGTTTTTACTGAAAATCAGGTCTATAATTTTGGCGATTTCTTCCGGCCCATTATTTTCAGTCAAAGAATGTTCAAAAACATACAGTTGATTTTTAAAATGGTCTATAACAATAACGTATTTATAGAGGTGATACCGCATTTCGGGGAGTATTTCATCGGTTGTTTCCTTTTCCTGCCTCAATGAAATATCTTCAAAATGCTGAACCGCTTCATAAGACATAAAACCAAACAGCCCATTAGCAATAAACTTATGCTCAGTTGGTTCGGTTTTAAATTGATTCATAAAGCTATTGAGCTCGTTTACCAAATCAATGTCATCAGTAAGCATCTTATTTTCTTTGCTCCCATCGGGAAATTCAAGATGCAATTCGCCTTGTCCAGCCTTAAAAGTTGCTATCGGTTGGCAGCAAATGTATGAAAGGCTGTTTTCCTGACCATGATAATCAGAGCTTTCAAGAAGAATTGTATTGGCAAATTTATCTCTTAGCCGAAGGTAAATACTCACCGGGGTAACGGTATCAGCTAACAAGCCTTTGAATTGAGTTTTAATATTGTAGCTTTTAGTCATCTCTTATTATAGTTTGATCAATAAAAAAGGCTCGCTCCGCGAATCAGCGAGGCGAGCCCTTATATATGGATTTATCAGTTTAAACTTTACATACCATCGCTGTTCATTTACCTATATGATAAATGCCACCAACTTGCTATATGTATATTGTTTACCTGCATCAGAATCCAAATGTATAAAAGTTATTTTTTTCGAACAACATTTTCATAAAAATAAATGCCATTTTTTATTGTAGTGATAAATATAAACAAAGGCGAAGCAGAATTCCATTCGCGACCTTGCTGTTTGTGAACAACATTTAACAATAAAATGGATATTATAACTAAAAATAATTATATTAGTTTTCTCTAACCAAAACATCACAATCATGGAAAACCCTGCAATAGCCGGAAGCGCTCATAGCGCTCCTGTAGAATCAACAACCAATTGGATGATCACTTTGTTAATTGCATCCATTCCTCTTATTGGCTTTATAATGTTAATTATCTGGGCTTTTGGTTCTGGAACCAATCCAAATAAATCCAATTTTGCAAAAGCTACTCTTATATGGATGCTTGTTGTTACTGTTCTCGTCTTTGTATTTACCACTATTTTTGGAATAGCAATGTTTAGCGGCATAAATAGTTAGAACTTAGGATTATTATGAGCCATATTTGATCATGCATCGTAATCAGATTGGATCTCTTTAAAAATTACGCAAGAAGCTATGAAACTGCCTCATAACTTCTTGCCTTTCCTACCGTAAACGGGGTTATGTGTCTCATACTCTTTTCCTGGAAAACTCATCCAAAATACAAATTAATAGTCGCTGCTAACCGCGATGAGTTTTATGCCCGACCAACCGCACCGGCAGATTTTTGGCCGGAGTATCCAACTATATTAGCTGGAAAAGATTTAAAAGCCGGCGGCACCTGGTTAGGAATAGAGAAATCGGGGTATTTTGCAGCAGTTACAAATTATCGCGACCTCTCATCTATGAAGGAGAATGCTATTTCCAGGGGAGATCTGATAAAAAACTATTTACTTTCAAAAAACGAGCCTGAACGTTACGTGAAAGAAGTCGCAAAAAATAAGGACAATTATAATGGCTTTAATCTCTTGGTCAGTGATCTGAAAGAACTATATTATTACTCCAACAAGGAAAATAAAAGCCAGGAATTAGACAAAGGGATTTACGGGCTTAGCAACCATTTGCTTAATACACCCTGGCCAAAAGTAGTAAGTGGAAAGGCTCAATTTGAATCTTTATTACAAGATGAAACCATAGCTATTGACCCCCTTTTCAAGCTCTTGCAAAACATTGACCAACCTGAGGAGGAGCTTTTACCCTCAACAGGAATTTCAAAAGATCTGGAAAGAGCCTTATCTTCAATCTTTATCAAAACTGGGGATTATGGAACCTACTGTTCTACGGTTTTACTAGTAGATAATGACGGAGATTGTTCATTCGAAGAAAGAACCTATGCCACAGACACCGAAACTTTTGTAAGAAAATATAGGTTTGATGTTTTTTTGTAATTACAAACCGTAATGTATGGTTTGTAATATTTTTTTTCACCCAAGATCGCCACATACAGAAGGTCTACAACTCCTCTATCTCAATTTTTGTCAAACCTGTTGTATTTTCAATAACATGATTTGATACGCCATTTTTTTTCAACATTCTTGCTATTTCTATCTTTTCTTCTCTTCTTCCTTTTTCCAATCCTTCTTCCAGTCCCTCTTCTCTTCCTTTCTCCAATCCTTCTTCTCTTCCTTTCTCCAATCCTTCTGCCCTTCCCTCTCTCAAGGCTTTCTGTCGTGCCAATCTCATTTCCTTTTTCGCTGTTTCCTGTATACTGTAGTTGTCCCTGTATACTTTCAGACTTCTTTCATAAGCATTCATTTCTTCTGGTTTTAATTTCGCAATTTCTGCTTCCGCAAATAACCGTTCAAATATCCACTCTTGCAGTATCTTCGGTCTATCCTGCAATTTATGTAAGTTCTTTAATACATACATCCACTTATCAAATTGGGTTTGTATGGCTTCTTCACCTTTATTAAATTTAGGTATTTCCAAATAGATAAACGTTAATTTATCAAAAAAAATTTCATGGGTGTGCGTATCCATTAATTGGATTTCTCGCTGGTATCGTTCATCCTTCTCTTCACTCGGAAAATTAAAATTAAGAATTCCTATTGTATAAACTGCTTTCAAACGATAATTCCATTCTTTACCTTTTGGTGCCTGATTCTGAAGAGGAAAGGTCGAATAGAAGATACTTCTATCCTTAAAAAATTCTTGTTTGATATTTTGGAGTTCAATAATAAACTTCTCCCCTTTTGCACTTTCACAATATAAATCAAAAAAGGCCCTTCTGTCAGTTTCTGTATTGCCTAAATTTTCGTTGTTAAGGTACGTTAAGTTTTTGATTTGTTCTTTGTCTCCCAATACCTGGTTTAGGAAATTTATAAGCAGCTCTTTATTGAATTCAGAGCCAAACAATTTCTTAAAACCGAAGTCAGTAAAAGGATTAATGTATTTTTCATAGCTATTCATTTTCAAATATAAAAAAATATCTTGAACGACAGGTACAGAAATAAATATTCAGGGACTAGCAATAATAAAGCCTCTCAAGCAACGTACTCAAGAGGCATCTATAATTCCGTAAACAATATAAATTATTTCTTCTCTTTCTTTTTAGGGTCTGATTTAGGTTCTGCTTTTTCTTTTTTTGTTTCCTCTTTTGCCTTTGGCTTATCTTTTTTTACAGCCTCTGTCTCAGATTTTTTATTGTGAGGTCGTGTAACACCAAAAGATCCAATGGAAATTTTACCTTTTTTTGTTTTCTTATCTCCTTTTCCCATAATTTAAATTTTAAAAAATTTTAGATTTTCTAATATAGCCTAATTAAGCAAGAATTAACTCAGTTTCAAACCAATTAACAATCTAAATGTTTTAAACTCAGGAAAATCAGAGATTCGATTCCAATGCGTTATATTTTTACGACCTTGTATGTTTTAGTATTAGCGCTATCCTCCACTCTAATGATATAAATATTAGGCACAAATCCGGATATATCCAAAACCGCATGATTGCCTTGTACCGTAGAAACTTCTTGAGTCAAAATAGAATTCCCCTCCATATCCTCGACAAAAATTGTGGTTGTAGCCCCATTGTCAAAATTCACAGGAATATTTAGCAATGAAACAGTTGGATTAGGAAAGGGTTCCGAGATATTTCGAACAGGCACATAAACCGAAGAAATGGGGGAATACGTACTTTTTCCATCAAAATCCGTTTGCAGCAGTCTATAGAATACTTGCCCTTGGAGAAACCTATTGTCGTCGAAATGGTAAAAATTCTTTTTATTACTTGAACCTGCACCATCAATTTCTGCCAACAGAGTAAAACTCACACCATCTTTGCTGGACTCAATTGTAAAATAATTATTGTTTGTCTCCGACATTGTAGCCCAATCCAAAGCAACAATGCTGTTTGAATAGGAAGCCGTAAAATAAAGCAATTCTACAGGCAAAAGCGTTTGGCTGCTAAAGATTGCAAAGGGCGAAAAAGATGTTATTCCTTCGCGACTAAAAGCAAACAAACTTCCTTCGGTTCCCGCAACGCCCGGAACTGGCTCATCCCAGGCACCATTGCTATAATGACTCAAGTATGAACTTTCAGCATCAAAATCAGTGAGCCCGTGCTCCTCAGAATAATATACCTTCATTGTTACGTCAGAACCTCCGGAAACCTCTTCATCCACTAACCAGGTTCTATTTACCGCCTTTTCAGTTTGCGCTGTCCCAAACGGCATGCCATTATCCTGATATTCCGTATAAAGTCCATCAAGAACCCGAACCTTAAAAACGTCCTCAGCGCCTGAAGTTCTTTGTTTTAATACTACAGGATTATAGCTGCTATTGCCAACAGGAAAAAGCACGTCTGCATTTGATCGCGGAACAGTTAGGCCCAGGTTTCCGTTCCCATTTGTCACAATATAACTGTCCGAATTGCCCCCAGTTAATATTTTATTCTTGTTAAGAGTTAAATCAAAATCCCCCAAAACCAATTTTGATCCATCCAAAGTTAAATTTCCATTTACTAATAAATTATTGGAAAGATGTTTGGGGTTCAAACCGCGGATAATCAGATTTCCATAAACATCTGATTTTAATGTTTGAATATCAGTTTCGTTAGATGCCGCGTAAATTACCGTACTTTCATCGGACAATTTTCCTAATTCAGGATTTAATGAGTTAGTTAAAATTAAGGTCCCATGATTTAAAACATCTATTTTACCTATAAATGGACTATTTTTCTTTACAGATACATTAACTTCATTTATTCCATCACCTATTACAATTTTTGAATTTGCTCCTAAAACTATGCTTTTATCAAGTTCTCTGCCTGACCCCTGTGTTATATGGAAAATCTGATTTTGTAATGAAAAATCTGTCGGGTTTCCCCCAGTTCCATTTTTATTCCTTGTCCATGTGTTTTTTTTATTTAAATCGCCGGTAGATTTTGCATAAAATACATTTATTTGAGGAGTTACGGATACGTCTTCTAATGCCAAACCATTCCCATTGGTATTGTCCAACGTAATGTACTGCCATCTTAGCATGATCTCTTGCCCAGGCTGAAGGTTAATTTCAATTAATGTAAACTTTTTGTTTATCCGATGGGAGGCATCATTGCCATTTTTCCTTCCTGTCGGAGAAGTAGTGGATGGGGTGACAACATCCATATCATCCACGTTTATCCAATTAGCGGTATTCTCTATCACTGACGTAATAGGTGTGCCTACAGGTTTAACGGCATAACTGAAATCAAATTTTGCAGCCTTGCCTGAATTATACCATTGTTCCAAGGTATAAGAAATCTCGAAATTACGGATGACCGCACCAGTATTGTTTTTTACTCTGAAACCAATATATCCACTGCCTGTATTTATGCCATTAGCCATTCCTCCTAAGGCTCTGTCAGAAGAACCACTATTTCCGTAACTATAAAAATTCAACTCTGTATTGGTACCGTCATTACCACGGATTGGATAGGCTGGGTAGTCATAATTCTCGTGTTGCAAATACCATCCTGGAAGTGTCGTATTATTAACAAACCAGCTTTGTGAAGTAGAAAAAGTTAAATTATTAAAATTCTGCGTATAAGTGTTATAGTTACTAAGACTTACCTGTGCAAAACCTGAAAGGGACATTGAAATAATCAGAATGGCAGTACAAAGCCATAGTAGTAGATTTTTTCGCTTTTGAATACTCATTTTACTTGTCAATTAAGATTTTTGCTTCCTCCCAATAATAAATTCATATTGAGATAGAATCTTACATATATATCTTAATTAAAGAAAGGGTAACCGACCGCTCTGTGAAATATTCTATTTAACCTAAAGATCCTATCATTTTAAGCAACAATTCCGTGCCGTACATGATTTTACAAATGTTAAATATGGAAAAAACAGTTCGCATAGACAGAATCTTGACGTACTGTTATTGATCGATACGAAGCATATCCTGAAAATCATTGTTCAAATAAAGGCTGGGATAAATTTATTACATCCGAAGATGTTCTTCATACGGTCAAGCAAAAACTATAATAGGTATTCATAGTCAGCAGATGACACTGTAATCTCTTTAAAATTTTCCTCACCACTGCCACATAATTGGCATTTATACTCCTCCGCAATAGACTCAAACAAGGTTCCTTTAGCAACATTATTTTGTTCATCCCCATACCTGCTATCGTAAATACTCAAGCACGATTGGCATTGATGCACTTTTACTTTTTGCGAGTCTACTTTTTCCTTTTTGGGTGCTGGGGTTGATTTATCTTCCTCCAACAGAAGCTGATCGTAATAATGACGGCTCAACTGAATTAACAAAGCAGGCAGATCTTCTCTCAAAACATTTTTTGCGTAGGCGATTTTCTCCTGCTCGTTGGGATTAAATTTTTTGGTGTGGTAAATATTGTAAGATTCGAACAGATCAAAATCTCCTTCGTATTTTGAGGTCGAATTTTGCTCAATGATGATAGATGAAAAAGTATTCATAGGGGTAGTTTTGATGGTAAAACTTAGTCCTAAGGTATTGATATCATTTTGATCGAAGGTTCTGACGAGGAAACGTTTCAAATTCATAGCATCGAGATCAATAACTGGAGTATGCCAATAGAGCTCCAGCGACGAGTGACGGGTATTAATTCCAAATTTTCCCAATAATTTTTCCCATTTCAACAGCTGGCTATCGGGGATGCCCTTTACGATAAAGGATTTCCAAGGAGTGATCCCGATTTTACCTACGTTTGTTTCTGCACATAAGTCACACATGGCTTCCATAAAAGGAATATCATATTGATTGTTTCTCCAGTACAAACCCAGCCAATGTTGCCCGGCGGTCATCTTATGAAAACCTTCGTAGTAAGGAAAAATATTCTCCGGTATTTTCAGCTCCTCTTTTCTTTCCTTCAGATCCATCTCTTTGTCAATCAACTGCACCAAATCTCTATGAGAAAATTTTGGGTTGAGCAACAACATATTTTCAAGAAACATACTGACCTCTGAGATTTGGCTGCTAAACACTAAAAACGGGCAACAAAAAGTATCTTCCTGCTCACAACAAAGGTAGAGGAACCAATAATTATCAATTGGGGAAGCAATAAAATTTAAATTTCCGGTAAAAAGAGGCACCAGTTTTTGCGCAGGATCTACAATATTAATCTTGATCTTAGGCTGATAATTAAAATCCTCTAAAATATAGTGGTAGGTATCCGAATGCACCCAGGAAGTGGATGCGGTAATGCCCGAGGCTACGTAAGAGCTCACAATATTCTGGTTCTCAACCTCATGGAGTTCATAATTTATATGCATATCCTGACAAATGCTTTCCGATTTAAGGCTTTTAGCCAGAATTGGAAATAAGATGTCTTGTCGGGATCCGAAATGGACATAGTCCACTGCTGCCCGTTTAGCCGCACCCAATATTTTTTTTAATTGGGCAGGTGAGACGATGCCTCCGTTGGTAAATACACGAAGCAAGGCTTCTTTTTCTTTGTTATAATCAGTCATAACTTTAATTTCTAATGTACAAGTGTGTAAATGAGCTGATGAAATGGACTGATTGATCATGCTACTGC
>CAMPJM010000129.1 GCA_946886805.1 uncultured Flammeovirgaceae bacterium
GAACAGGTCCGGGAACGTGTGTTATGGGTTGTTTTTCAGTTATTTAAGCCACAGCAAAACTGTAACAAGGCAGAATGATTCTTACACTAGACTAATAAATAGAAGCACGTTCCCGGATTTAATTCTCCGAATCGAGTCCGGAGTCTTTCGGACCGGGACCCGTTTACTTTATCTGTGATTTAGGACGCCTTTTTTCAATAGAAAAAATATTTTGATATTTACTCCCGAAATTTTCCGCTTGATCCTTTTTTTTATGGTATAAATTGTACGTCCAGAAACTCGACTTTGTGCTTTTGATAACAGTTTAATGTGGTATTATAAAAAGGTACCTTTTTTAAGGTGGAGGAAGGTACTATCATCGTCCTTGTTTCACTGGTTTCCTTCCCGTCCAAACCATCACAAATTACCACTTTAAAAGATATGGTTTCATTGTAATCATTAAATACCTCTACCTCCCATTTGTTAAATTTTGAACCTTTAAAACTTTTCCCTAAACACATAGTACGATACTGAATACCAGGGCTGTCATTATCTTTTGTCCAGGAGATCCATTCTGTGGTTTGTGTGGGTACTTTGCAGGAGATAAGAAAAAAAGTAACTATTATTAAACTTTTTGGATTTATTAAATTTAGCCGTTTAAGATCAATAGCTGCCATTGTATTTTCTTAAAAACCATTCTACTGAGATCAGCGAGACTAATAGAAGGAAAATCCACCAGATATTAACCAGAGGTAGGTATTGTTCTTCAGTATAGATGATACTTTTTGCTTCTTTTTTTAATAGGTCATTTTCAAGAGAATTAATTTCTCCTGGCAGGTAGAATGAACCCCTTGAATTGCTTGAGATTTTCCTTAGAAGGCTGTGATTGGCTACCAAATTAAGGTTTTCTAATTGCAGATCCTCTATGGAAAACTCTCCTTCTGATTTATATTTTCTTCCTTCTACCGTTGCCATAGCTTCGTATTTATAAATACCGGCTTCTAATCCTGTAATTCGGTACCTGGTGTTAGCAGGATTCGTAGTAAATTGATAGGAATCTGTACTTCCTTCCTCATCGGTTATTTCTAACTGAATAGTTTGGTTGTAAATAGGTTCAAATAGTTCATCGTAAATTTCAGACTCAAACACGATAGGTTCAGTATCAGTAAATTCGTTTTTAATAGGATAAACCTTAAACCGCCTTTTGTCTTCTTTTGAAGACAGATATTGGACTGTTTTAGAAATTAATTCGTCAAAGCCGTCTGCATTTCCTGTTTCTGCAAATTCCTGTAATCTCCACTGCCAGATACCTTCTCCTATCAATACAGCACCTTTTGAATCCTGATTGTTTCCTATAACCAATAGAGGTTTTTCAGAAATTATTTTTCCAATCTGCTGAAAAAGTAGAACCTCATAATTTCCCCTTAACGTAATCTCACCAAATGGAACAACTACTTGTGGGAAATAAGATAGTGATTCATTAAAGGTTTCTTCTAGCTGAAATAAATTGAAATTAGGAGCCAAATACGGCAATACAAGATCCTTTTCATTAGCGATCTGTTGTATTGACATGATGTTGTTTTGTTTGTTGAAGGATGCGATATCACTTTTATTTCCAAGGATGTAAAAAGTGGGGATACTTTTCGCCATTAAGGACTTAATAAAAGGATCGTCGTTGTTCGATTGTTCTGGAATTTGATGAAGAATAATCGCATTAAAATCGGGAGACGCCAATATTTCTGATGGCAGCTCATGAATTCCGGGAATGTAAAGTGTGATTTCGTAATTTTGATTTTTTTCCAGGGCATTTAATATAGCTTTGATGTCCGGATGTGGTGATGCTGCTGCCAATAGGATTTTTTCTTTCCCTTCAATTATATCCACATAAGAATGACCTATGTTATTTTCCGCAGAAAATTCACCTGCTACTGTATCTATTTGTACAATGTAGTGTTGTAAGCCAACATCTTTAGCATCGATCAAAAACTCAACCCTTTGAATATTTTCTCCAAATGCTAAATTTTTAGTGTCGATTGTCTGGCCATCCTTCTTCAGATAAATTTTGGTATTGCTATTCTCAAATCCGTTATGTTCAATTTCTGCAACAACAGGAAACTTGTTTCCCTGATAAGAAACTTTGTTGTAATAAAGCGTCTTTAGGTTGATATCCTTCTTTGGAATGGTATCGCCTAATCCCACTGTGTATATGGGGAATTTGTACGATGAATATTCGGGCGATATACCTTTATTATATATTCCGTCTGATAGCAACACTACTCCTGCCAGATTTCTTCCTTCATAATCAGATTCGATGGACTGAATCATTTGGTGCAAATCAGACGAGGGATGGTTAAATGCAATGTCAGCTATTGATTCTGGATTTTGGGCATTGTCGAAAGTACGGATTGAGACTTCATAATCGGTACCTTCAAGTCTTGTATGCAGGTCTTCGATCTTTTCTATAACCGCTACATTTTCAATGCTGTCTTTTTCATTCGAGCCTATTGAGATGGAATTGTCAACTGCTATAACGTAAGTAGGGGGAGCATAAGAATTTTTTATTTGCTCAATTAAAGGTTCTAAAATTAAGATTGCCAGAAAAGATGCCAAAAAGAAACGAAGAAAAGCCAATGTGTAGTTTGTCCTTTTGCTCCAGGGGCCTTTTTTTTGGTAAAGTATAAAGGCATAGACCGCACCTAAAAGCAGGCACAGTAGAATGAACCAGGGAGAAGATTCAAATAATATATGGCTTTTCTGCATTAATGATTAATTTACCAATCTTTGGATGTGATAATGACCAATTTGTCTTTTTTGACAGAAATTAGAAACTGGAAAGTTGAAAATAGAAATCTGCCGCCGTTAACGCTTCGCCGGGGTTTGTGTCCTCATAAACCTCCCCTTGACACCTTCTCTTTCTTTTACCAATCGCATTTTTTCAGCTTAACAGCTACTGTCTAACATTTAGCCTTGGATTATGCCAAAATCCAAGGCTCTGAAGGTTTAAATCGGTATTCAGAGCTTCTTTATTCCAATCTAGCCTTGGATTAAAATCCACGGCTAAAATATCGGTCATGCCTAAGGCATTTTAAAGCAAAACTTTTTCTTCTTATGCCAGTCGGATTTTTTCAATTTATCCAACATCTCTGTCTAATATCTAACATCTAACATCTCAAGTCTAGCATCTACCGTCTAAAATCTAATATCTCACAACTAAGTCAGCATTCCACCATCTACTTGTATCACTTGTCCGGAAATGTAGCTTGACATATCAGAAGCTAAAAAAACCGTACAATCTGCTACGTCTTCTGGAGAACCTCCTCTTTTTAAAGGAATAGCATCTCTCCAGCTTTGCACAGTCTTCTCATCAAGTTTTTCCGTCATCTCGGTCTCAATAAAACCTGGTGCAATCACGTTTGACCTGATGTTTCTGGATCCTAGTTCAAGCGCTATTGATTTTGTGAATCCTATGATGCCAGCTTTTGAGGCCGCATAGTTTGCTTGTCCCGCATTTCCTTTAACGCCCACAACAGAAGACATATTGATAATGCTGCCACTTTTTTGCTTCATGAAAGTTTTTGTAGCTGCTTTTACAGTGTTGAAAACAGATTTTAAGTTTATGGCTATTACATCGTCCCACATTTCCTCACTCATTCGCATAAGTAGGTTATCCTTAGTTATACCTGCATTATTCACTAATATATCAAGCCCGCCAAAGTCAGCAACCACATCGTTAATTAATTTTTCTGCTTCCTGAAAATTTGACGCATCGGATCTGTAACCTTTTACTTTTGCTCCTGATTGCGAAAGTTCTTTCTCTAAAGCTTCACCTTTTTCTACACTTGATAAGTAAGTAAAAGCGACATTTGCTCCATGAGCTACAAATTTTTCAGCAATTGCTTTTCCTATTCCTTTTGAGGCACCGGTAATTAGTGCTGTTTTACCTTCTAAAAGTTTCATAAATTAATTTTTCTTAATTAAACGACATATAGATTCTATCAAAAATTATCAGATATAAAGACCTTCGTCTTGTAATAGACTGATTAGGATACTAAATAACGCATCATTATTTAATTTAAAAAATTTGTTTGGTAAATCAGGGAAGGTGATAGCTGTTTGACCTATTTTATACTATGGAAAGGCTTAAAGATATGATATGGGAAGGTACGACGGAAAATAATTAGCCTTTTCGAGAATACAAGTCGAAAGCCTTTATAACCCTATTCATTAAAATCTATGTCATTTGCTCTTTTTTGCCATTTTTCTTTTGCCCATTTTTGAAGATCTTCCACGTCATCAAATTCATCGGTAATTTCCATCCCAAGTAAAGTTTCTATAACATCCTCCATTGTTACAAGACCTGAAGTACCTCCGTATTCGTCCACAACCAAGGCTATGTGTTCTTTTTTTTCCATTAATTTAGAAAATAATTGAGGCAAGGGCGTGCTAGGTAAAATGACTTCAATAGGCCTTTTAATTTCTGCTAATGTTTTGTCACCCTCCCCTTTTATAATGCGATGCATTATTTCGTCTTTTAGCACGTAGTAGGCAATCTGGTCTATGGACCTATCATAAAGGGGGATTCTGGAAAAACGAAGATTTTTAGAGTTGTTATAAAAGTCGGTGATGGTTTGACTTTCAGGGGCAGCTTTAAGTACCGTTCGGGGAGTCATAATATGTTCTGCTAATATTTGGTTAAAGCGAAGAATATTATTGATGATTTTAGCTTCATTCTTATGCAAAATGCCGCCTTTTGTACCCATATCAGCCATTGCAGTAAAATCTGCCCTGCTTAAAATGCTCTTCTCTTTATCCTGTTTTAGTCTTTTGGTGATCAGCTGAGAAATAAATATAATCGGGGCTAAGATAAAAATCATTATTTTCAAAGCCTTTACCGTGAAAGGGGTAAGCGATTTCCAGTAGTTTGCCCCCAGAGTTTTAGGAATTATTTCGGTAAGAAATAAAATGAGGATTGTAAGTAAAATTGAAACTAGCGTAAGATATTCTTCCCCCCATATAATCTGTGCCTGAGCACCCACACCTGCAGCACCAATCGTATGAGCAAAAGTGTTAAGTGTAAGTATCGCAGCCAATGGTCTGTCTATGTTCTCCTTGAAAATTTGCAGGTCTTTTGCTACGGTAGAATTTTGTTGACCGAGAACACTTACATGAGAAGGTGTAATGCTTAATAAAGAGGCCTCCAATAGTGAGCATAAAAATGAAAGGATTAATGCTATAGAAAGATAAATAAATAATAAACCCATTTTTCAAATTTTTGTGATAGAGGCAAAAATGCCAATTGCTGTTTTATTAATTAAGCTTTTACTTTCTCAATACTCACGGTCAGGATTTTGTTTTTATTTTTTTTGCGAACGGTAAATTCCCACTCTTCAAATTTTACTGTTTCGTTAACTTGCGGTATTTTACCAGTATTAAAAATAATAAAGCCACCTAAACTTTCATATTCTTTTTCTTCGGGAAGTGAAAATGGCAAAATTTCGTTGATGTCAGTGATAGATGCTGAGGCCTGAACAAGAAATTTGTCCTCTCCAATTTCCTGTACGAAAGGGACTTCATTGTCATATTCGTCCTGGATCTCGCCAACCAATTCTTCAATGATATCTTCCAGGGAAATTATTCCTTCGGTTCCTCCGTATTCATTGATCACAACTGCTAAGTGAAATCTTTTTTGTTGGAAATCTAGCAGTATATCGTTGATTTTTTTGGATTCGGAAACAATATGAGGCGTTCTAAGCAGGTCTTTAATGTCAAAAGGTTTATTTTTTCTTTGTGCTTTTAAAAGATCCTTAATGTACAGCACCCCGATAATGTGATCAATGGAATCTTTAAAAACAGGGATCCTGGAATAATCTTCATTTATTATTTTTTCCAGTCCTGCTTCATCTGCTTCATCAATATTTAAGGCCGTAACCTCTATACGAGGCACCATTACCTGGTGTGCTGTGCGTTCTGAAAAATCAAAAGCATTTTTGATGATGTCATAGTTGAGCTTTTGCATGTTCCCACTATCATTCCCCTGTTCAACCAAATACCGGAGCTCCTCAGGTGAGTGCACTTCCTGTTCTGAAACCGAACCTATACCAATTAGCCTCAGGATGAAATTTGCAAAACCATTTAATGTCCAGATGAAAGGCTTAAATAGATAATAGAAAACCTTTAATGGAAGTGCTATAGCTAGGGTTGTAGATTCTGACCTTTGGATGGCAATGGATTTCGGCGCCAACTCACCAAAAACAATATGAAGTACCGTAATTAAAGCAAAGGCAACCGGTAGCGCAATATTGTGCGCCAACTCAGGAGATATCTCCAATTGTAGCATTTCAAAGAGATTGATGATAAGTTTGGACACCACTCCTTCTCCAATCCAACCTAATCCCAAACTAGCCAACGTGATACCCAATTGAGTAGCCGAAAGATAGGAATCTAAGTTTTCGATCATATTCTTTGCAAGAATAGCTTGTTTGTTTCCAGTATTTGCCAACAGATCGATTCTGGAAGACCTGACCTTTACAATGGCGAATTCTGCAGCTACAAAGAATCCATTTAGAAAAACTAAAAATAATGTGAGAATAATGTTAAAGAACATGTTTTTGTTGGGATTGTAAAAATCTCAAAAGAGTTAAACCCGAAATATGCATTAGAATATCTATTCCGAAGCAAAATAGCTGCAAATCAGTCGCTTTGCTAATTTTCATCCTGTAACCATAGCGGTGCTATGCTTTTCGGATGAAAATCCCTGATTTATTGCTATTTTACTTCTCATCACAATCCCTAATGCATAATCCGGGTTAAACCGAATTTTTTAGTAAAAATAGCAATAATTACTCTCTCCAAATAAGATAAAAAAGATAAATTATATATCCTGCCAATAAAACAGCCGCTTCTCCACGAGTGAGCTTTCTGCTCTTTCCCAGGAATAATATAAAAAGAAGAACCGTTCCAGCTATTACTACATATAAATCTTCGTTTAAGACTGAATTATAGCTCATTGGCTGTATTAGACCGCTGACCGAAAGTATAAACAGTATGTTGAAAATATTTGATCCAACCACGTTTCCTATGGCTATATCACTGTTCTTTTTAAAGGCCGCCACTGCGGATGTTGCCAATTCAGGAAGCGAGGTTCCTGCTGCAATTATGGTTAATCCTATCAACTTATCACTTAAATTAAAGCTTCTGGCAATCACCACAGCATTATCAACTACCAATTGTCCTCCAAACACAAGGCCAGCCAATCCGCCAACTATCATCAAAATCATGATAGGCAGTGAGTAGCCTTTTTCGGGTTTTGGAATCACCATAGGATCCATTCCAATTTCCTGCTCCGTTTTTTGACTTTTAAAGGCATAAATCAGGAAGGCAACAAAGAAAACAAGCAAAATAATAGCGTCTATCCTACTGAATAAATTCTCTTCTCCCCACAATGCATTGTCGTTGGCGAGGATTAAAAGCAGTAGGGTGGCAAGAAGCGAAAAAGGAATTTCATTTCTGATTGTAGACCTTTCTACAACAATAGGATAAATAAGCCCTGAGACACCAAGGATAAAAAATAAGTTAAATACATTGCTGCCGATTACATTACCAAAAGCAACTTCATTAAGACCTTTGGTGCTGGAAACAATGCTTACGATCAACTCGGGTGTAGAAGTTCCGAATGCAACTATGGTGAGACCAATAACTAATTCGGATACATCAAATTTTTTGGCCAGTGAAGAGGCTCCTTTTACTAAATAATCCGCTCCTTTTATTAAAAGAATAAAACCTATAACTAATAATAGGATTGTTAATGCCATTTTTTCTTTAAGAATTTACGTGTAAATATAGAAAGGAATTTAATTACTACACTTATTACCCGAAAAAGTTCTAAAGCCAGCGCTAAAAATTCGGGGCGATACCGAAATGGGAGTTTAACCGAACTTTAGTATTTGTAATTATATTCAGATACAATTAAAATGATGTTTTGGACTAGCTATTTGTAAATTATCGTTTTTTTCTAACCTCAAAAAAAGTAAATTTGCAACGTCTAAAAGTTGAATCATAAAACTATATATAATATGTCAGCAAAATATGATCTGATTGTCATTGGAAGTGGTCCTGGAGGTTATGTTGCCGCAATACGTGCTTCTCAATTAGGAATGAAAGTTGGTGTGGTGGAAAGATCCGAATTAGGGGGTATCTGTTTAAACTGGGGTTGTATTCCAACAAAAGCTTTGTTAAAGAGTGCCCAGGTTTTCGAATACATTTCGCATGCCGCCGATTATGGGATTGATGTGAAGGAGGCTACAGCAGATTTTTCTGCTATTGTTAAAAGAAGCAGGGAGGTAGCTAATGGAATGAGCAAGGGAATCCAATTTCTTTTCAAAAAAAATAAGATCGATCATATTGCTGGTTTTGGAAAATTAAAAGCCAATAAAACCGTAGAAGTTACCGATGAGGCAGGTAAGAAAACCGACTATACCGCTACAAACATAATAGTAGCTACGGGAGGAAGATCGCGGGAACTTCCTAATTTGCCTATCGACAACAAGAAAATTATAGGTTATAGAAAAGCCATGTCGTTGGAGACCAAGCCAGAATCTATGGTTGTTGTTGGGTCAGGAGCTATAGGAGTAGAGTTTGCTTATTTCTATAATTCTATAGGAACAAAAGTTACCATTGTAGAATACATGCCGAACGTGGTACCGGTAGAAGATGAAGAGATCTCTAAACAATTGGGAAGAAGCCTTAAAAAATCCGGTATTTCTGTCATGACCGAGGCGGAAGTTACCCACGTAGATACAAAAGGGAAAAACTGTAAGGTAACGGTAAAAACAAAAAAAGGAGACCAAAAGCTGGAATGTGATATTGTTTTATCGGCAGTTGGAATTTCCACCAATCTTGAAGGAATCGGATTAGAAGATTTAGGAATTAAAACTGAAAAAGGAAAAGTTTTGGTAGATGATTTCTATAAAACTAATGTCGATGGCATATTTGCAATAGGCGATATTGTACATGGTCCGGCCCTTGCCCACGTAGCATCAGCTGAAGGAATTATTTGTGTTGAAAAAATCGCCGGGAAAAATCCTGAGCCTATAGATTACAACAATATTCCTGGTTGTACTTATTGCCAACCTGAAATAGCTTCAGTAGGCTATACAGAAAAAGCTGCTAGAGAGGCAGGATACGAAATAAAAGTAGGTAAGTTTCCTTTTAGCGCCTCAGGTAAAGCAAGTGCAGCCGGTGCAAAAGAAGGATTTGTAAAAGTGATTTATGATGCCAAATATGGCGAATGGCTTGGTGCCCATATGATTGGTGCAAATGTGACGGAAATGATTGCCGAAGTAGTTGCAGCAAGAAAACTGGAAACAACAGGTCATGAAATTATTAAAACGATACACCCACATCCAAC